>DATGJK010000020.1:0-45186 GCA_035295245.1 Acidobacteriaceae bacterium | reverse complement strand
CCCAGAGCGATGAGAAGTACTACCTGGAAACGATGGGCAGCGGAGTGGGGTGGCTGGACTATGACCAGGACGGGCTGATGGACCTGTATCTGGTGCAGACGGCGGCAACGGACGCCTATAAACCTGCGCACCCGTTGCGCTCGGCTTTGTACCACAATAACGGTGACGGCACCTTTACGGACGTGACGGAGAAGGCCGGAGTAGGCGGCGAGG
The DNA here is from genome assembly GCA_035295245.1 of Acidobacteriaceae bacterium. Taxonomy (GTDB): domain Bacteria; phylum Acidobacteriota; class Terriglobia; order Terriglobales; family Acidobacteriaceae; genus Palsa-343. Next base: position 44,973 of record DATGJK010000020.1, on the reverse strand, counting down.
GACATTACGGCCAGGGTGTGGCTGTCGGCGACTTCAACAATGATGGCTATCCCGACCTGTATGTGACCGGATATGGGCGCGCCATTCTGTACCGGAACAACGGGAACGGAACCTTCACTGATGTAACCCGGCAGGCGGGGGTTGGCGATGACGGGGGTTGGTCAACCAGCGCGGGTTGGTTCGATTACGACAAGGACGGCTGGCTGGACCTGGTGGTGACCAACTACATTGACTGGTCGCCGAAGACCAACTTGTGGTGCGGTGAGCAGAAGCCGGGATACAGGTCCTATTGCAATCCCAATAACTACCATGGGCAGAAGACCAAGCTCTACCACAACAACCATGACGGCACGTTCACCGACGTCACTGCGCGCGCCGGTGTGGCGAATGACCGATGGGGAACCGGTTGCGTCGTCGGCGATTACGACAATGACGGCTGGCCCGATCTCTATGTGACCAATGTCGGTGCGAGCCGCCTCTATCACAACAACCACGACGGCACGTTCACCGATGTCGCGGTGAAGGCCGGCGTGGCGCTGGATGAAGGTTCTTCCGCGCTGGCCATTGACCACACCGGAGCCACTTTTGGAGATTACGACGGCGATGGAAATCTCGACCTGTTTGTGGCCGGCTATATTCGTCTTGATATGAGCAATGCTTCGCTCTCGCAGTCCTCGGCCGCCGGCTTCTGCCAGTACCGCGGCGTGCAGGTAATGTGCGGGCCCCGCGGGTTGACGGGCGGGCGAGATCACCTGTTCCGCAACAACGGCGACGGCACGTTTACCGACGTCAGCAGGAAGCTGGGCGTGGACGGTCCCAACGGTTATTACGGACTCGATGCGTTGTTTGCCGATGTCAACAACGACGGTAAGCCCGACATCATTGTGGCCAATGACTCCACGCCGAACTATCTGTACATCAATCGGGGAAACGGCACCTTCAGCGATGAGAGTTACCAGAGCGGCTTTGCGCTCAACGGAGACGGACGTGAGGCGGCCAACATGGGACTCGCCGTTGGAGACTATGAGAACGCCGGACATCTTTCAGTCGTGAGCACAACCTTCTCCGACGACTACCCGATACTCTTCCGGAACAATGGCAGAGGGGCCTTCGTCGACGTAAGCTATCAATCCGGGATTGCCGAGCCTGCCATCCCCTTTGTGAAATTTGGCGACGGATTCCTTGATTACGACAATGATGGCTGGAAGGATCTGCTCATCGTCAACGGCCACGTTTATCCCCAGGTCGATCAGCATCCGGAATGGGGACAAAGCTATGCGCAGCGCCCGCTGCTCTTTCACAATTCCGGAAACGGCAAATTCGAACTTGTGCCCGCGGCCGAGGGAACAGGACTCGCCGCCGTCACCGTCGGCCGCGGCGCGGCATTTGGGGACCTCTTCAACGACGGCAAGATCGACGTGGTCATCAACAGTATGGACGGCAGTCCGGTGCTGCTGCGCAACGTGAATCCCGACCATCATCATTGGGTCGAGATGAAGCTCATCGGCGGCCCCAAAAGCCCCCGCGACGCGGTTGGTGCAACCGTCTACGTCACCGCAAACGGCATGCGTGAGCGAGGCGATGTTCTCAGCGGGGGGAGTTATCTCTCGTCCAATGACATGCGCGTCCATTTTGGGCTGGGTAACTCCGACACAATCGATCAGGTAGAGATTCACTGGCCCAGCGGCGCCGTGGAGAGACTGGGCTTGCCGCATGTCGACCGCATCTACACCATAACTGAAGATAAAGGTATTACCGGCGCGATCAGCGATGGCAAGCGCTGTGACCCGCTTCATTAGAATTTGCGAGTTGAAGAGCGGCAAAACGCTGAAAGGAGAACAACGAATGACCCGTAGTTTCAGATTGGTTCTTGGGGTGGCAGGCTTGCTGATCATGTGCGCCGCGCAGGGACAAGAAACATATCAGCCAACGCTCGAGTCGCTCGACAGTCATCCGCTGCCGCAATGGTATGCCGGGGCGAAGTTAGGGATTTTCATCCATTGGGGACTGTACTCCGTGCCAGGCTGGGCGCCGCTCTCGCATCCCGAGCACGACTTTAGGAACCAGGACTACATCAAGAACAACCCTTATGCGGAGTGGTACCTGAACGTCATGCGCATTCCTGGCTCACCAACGCAGGCCTATCACATCCAGCACTACGGTCAGAATTTCAGTTACTACGAATTTGCTCCGATTTTCAATCGCGAGTCAAAGAAATGGAATCCCGATGAATGGGCTACAGTCTTCCACGACGCCGGAGCGCGGTACGTGGTGCTGACGACGAAGCATCATGACGGCTTCACGCTTTGGCCGAGCACGACGGTGAATCCGAATCCTTCGATCCCAGAAAACGAGCGGCACGCGGAACGCGATATCGTAGGCGAACTGACGTCGGCGGTGCGCAAAGAAGGAATGAAAATGGGCCTGTATTACTCAGGCGGATATGACTGGACCTTCAACTCTGGCCCCATCGAAACCTCAGCGGACTATCAAGGCGTAAAGCCGGAATCACAGGCCTACGGGGACTACGCCTTTGCGCAGATTCATGAGCTGATCACTCGTTATCACCCGGCCGTTTTGTGGAACGACATCGACTGGCCGCGGACAGGCAGGCCCATGCAGGTTGAGGCGGATTATTACAACGCCGTGCCCGATGGAGTCATCGACGATCGATTCGGGATCGAGCATGCGGATTTCACTTCCCCGGAGTATCAGAAGCTCGACAAGATCAGTGAAAAAAAATGGGAAGAGTGCCGCGGTCTCGGACGTTCCTTTGGGTATAACCGGGCCGAGGGCGAGGCGGAAACCATTGCTCCCGCGGATCTGATTGCGCTCCTGGTGGACATTGTGAGTAAGAACGGCAACCTACTGCTGGACGTAGGACCGGAGGACAATGGAACCATTCCTCCGGTGCAGATGGAGAGGTTGAAGGCGCTGGGTTCCTGGCTTAAACAGAACGGCGAAGCGATCTATGACACGGTGCCCTGGGAGCGCGCCGTCGGCAAAACGGCTGAAGGTGACGACCTGCGCTTCACGCGCAAAGGAAACGATCTGTACGCCACGATACTGGGGGCTCCGAAAGCGCGATCCGTGACCATTGAGGGTGTGACCGCACGGCCCGGCATGCAAGTGACTATGCTGGGCGATGCAAAGACGCTGGACACGAAAGAAGCGAGCGGCAATCTGCAAGTCACGCTACCCGAGCATCTGCCCGGACAATATGCTTACGTGCTGAAGCTGGCGGGTTACGCGCGGTAAGTACGTTGGATCTAACACCAGCACAGCGAGCTCCCGCCTCCTAAGGACAGGGAGCACGTGTGTTCGAGGACCGTCTCACCGGCTGGCCGGGATCTCCAGGTTCGTGATTTTGCGAATCCCTTGTTCCTCATGAACCTCGTAGAGGCGTCAGCGCCCAGGTTCTGAAACTCCTGACGGCCGCCGTCTGGCCATCGCACCTCAACGCTGGACATGACCGCCGACTGGCCGAGGCCAAAGTGCAACCGCGTGTCGCTGCTCGAGTTGTAGCCGCCTCCGCCGCGAATCTCATCGATCTGTGTTATTCCTCCCGCAGAGACACTCACGCGTGCCCCAATGGCCATGCGATTACTCCTGCTTCCCACCAGCCGGAAAAGCACGTGGTGGTTTGCATTCCGGCTTTCATTCAGGAAGAGCGATGGGGGGCCGTCAACATTGAAAACAACGAAGTCCAGCTTGCCGTCGTTATTGATGTCTCCCAATGCCACTCCCCGCCTCGATTGAAGCGGGCCTGCATTCAAACCGGCTTGGGTCGCTACATCCACGAAAGACTGCCCTCTAATGTTGCGGAAGAGCTGGAGAGGCTCACGGAACTTTGGCTCGGATTGCACCCCGTCGGTTGAAGAGGAGAAGTTTCCGTTGGCAATCAGGATTTCCGGCCACCCATCATCGTCGAAATCGCCAAACCCGACGCCCCATTTCACCGGCGCGGCTGTGTCGCGCGCCAGATCGCTTGCAGCGGCGACATCAGTGAACACAACCTTGTCATTCTCATACAGACTGACGGGCTGCCTGCGGTAGCGAGTCGTCACGAGATCAAGCCGGCCATCGCGGTTGTAATCTCCGAAGTCCCCGCCCATGTTCCCGTAAGTTTCTCCGTTGGCGCCCAATGCTGTTCCGGAACTGACACCGTTCTCCTCAAAGGTCCCATTGCCGACATTGCGATAGAGATAGTTGGCGCCCGAGTCGTTGGCGACGAAGAGATCAGGCCAGCCGTCATTGTCGTAATCTCCCCAAATCACGCCCATGCCATGCAGCTTCGCCGGGTTGCTGACTCCCGCTCTGACCGAAACGTCTTCAAATGTGCCGTCGCCACGGTTCCGCAGCAGAATGTCTGATTCGCCCGTCATCGCATCCGGCGCTTCAGGCATGCCCACTCCGGCGGTCTCCGACCCTGGAGCGAGAGCGGGCAAATGGTTAACATCCTCATCGACGTAGCGTGCGACGAAGACATCAATGTACCCGTCGCGATCGTAGTCAGCCCATGCCGCGCCGGTACTGAAACCGCCCACCTTCACTCCGGCGTGCTCCGTCACGTCTTTGAACCGGCAACCGCCTTCGTTGTGGTAAAGAACGTTGTGACCGTACCCGGTCACATACAAATCCGGCAGCCCGTCGTTGTCGTAATCGCCAACCGCGATCGCCATTCCCCAACCGCGCGCCGTGAGTCCGGCTGCTGTTGTGATATCGGTGAAGTGAATGCGCCCTCGGCTCCGTCCTGGTGATACAGAGTGAGCATCGCGTCGCCGCCCGCCAGGAAACGATCGAGTTGTGGAGTCGTTAACGACGGCGATGTCGAGCTTTCCGTCATTGTCGCAGTCAAAGAGGGCAATGCCGCCGCCCGCCATGGTTTCGACAATGTATCGTCTCTTCGTCGATGAATGGGGAACCGTTGTCAATCCCGCCTGCCGGCCGATCTCACGAAAGGACATTCCCGGCGACGGCCTGGAGCGAACGGGAACTACCGTGGCACCTCTGTCTGCAGTTTGCCCGGTTCCATGCGCAGACACATGTTTCTGGCCAGCAAAAAGGCACGCGAGAAGAGCAAGCGTGAAGCAGGCAGCTGTTGAGGCGCCGACCCAACGGCTCAATCCTCCCGGTTTACCCGAAACAGTCACGAAATTTTCCCAGAACGATAACGCTTCTTCATGGCGACCGTCCACCGTTATCTTGTAGGACCTCCATCTCTAAGCTCCTTCGCTGTTCGCTGGTCATCTGGCTGGGTTCGCACCTGCTGAAAAACGTGACCCAACTGTATTTCGAGATCGTTATAGTGCTTGAACTCGCTCATCTCGTGTTCAGCGTCCGCAATTCGCCGGGTCCGCGGTAGAGAATACTCAGCCGGTAATGCGCCGTTATGTTGGTAGGATCATTCTTTACTGCGGATTCCAGACGCGGAATCGCTTCGCTGATGCGATTCAGGGTGATGAGAACGATTGCCAGACCGCTCTGGGCATCTGAGTCGTTCGGCTGGACAGCCAGCGCCTTCCTGTAATCACCCTCTGCCGCCTTCAGGTCGTGGCGCGCGGCGGCGGAATCTCCGAGCCGGCACCATGCCCTGACGTCATACTGATTCTCCTGAACGGCGACTTTGTATTCGGCTTCAGGCTGCGCGTTCATCGCCGGATCAGGAGAAGTCCTCAGCTGTTCCGCCAGTTCGAAATGGGCTCCAGGCAAATGCGGGTTGAGACGAATCGCGTCCCGATACTGATCGATGGCACGGGCGCGATCGCCCTCGCGAGCCAGCTGCCCGCCGATGATCATGTGCATCTCTGCGGAATCAGGCGCTACGAACAACATATCGAGTAAGCTCTGGTCCATCATCTGCGACGAAATCGCCCACGCCGTGAAGAGAATCTGAGGATCTTGCGGCAGCAGATCCTCGAGCTTCTCTGTCACTGCCGCTGCCTTCGCAAGTTGTCCAAACGAGGAATCCAGCTCAACCAGCTCAAGCCCGGCCTGCTTCTGAATCTTCAAATCATCCAGGTTGGAAAACGAGTGCTGAAGATCCCTCTCTGCGGCGATCGGATCTCCAGTGCGCTTTTCCGCAATTCCAGCGAGAGCCTCAATTTTCCAGAGATCAGGCTTCAACGCGAGGGCGGTACGCAGCGGTGTCAGCGCACCGGTGTAGTCATTCTGAAAAAACAAGCAGTACACCAAGATTCGCATTGCGTTCAGGTTCTTCGGATCGAGCGAGATGATCTGGCGGAGCACAGGAACGGCTAATTCCGGCTTCTGCTCGTGCAGATCTTTCTGCACCTGCTGCTCCAGCGCGCCGATTGTCTGCTCACGGCCTGAGCCGGTCTGCGCCGCTGCGGCCATGGAGAATGCCGATACCACCATTCCCCACACAATTGCTGAAACAAAATTCCTCATGCTTATCACGCTTATCACAGACGCTTCGGGGCACACGCCGGTACATCCTTTTTGGGACCGCGTGTGGAGTTGCGAACCAGGGCTTCCTGCATGAAGAAAGAGCTGCCTTCGTGCAGTGCAGGCAGCTCTTATCAGCATTGAAAAATGCACAACCCAACACACCGGAGGATCAGGTCAGCAGAATCCTGCGCGCCTCGCCTTCGGGATCATTTTCCACGCGGCAGCTATTGTCCCAGACCATTGTCTTATTGGTTTCCGGATCTGTCGCCGCCCAGGTCAGGCCCGGCTGGCTGGGATTCCCTGTCCTGGCAAAATTCGCCCAGGCGGTCGCCATCTTCCGCGCCAACGCCTGCGCCTCAGGCGTGTTCCCCGTGCCCTGTTCGCAGCGCTTCGTATTATCGAAGCAGAATTGAAGATCGGCCGTGTGCCAGGCTCCCGGCAGCCCATCCAGAATCGGCGTCTGCCAGGTGAAGTAGTACGTGTAGGCTGGCGCTGCCTTCAGCTCATACTTCAGCTTCGCCATCTTCACCACGTTGTTTCGCATGGAGAGGCCATTCAGCCCGAATGTGCCACTGCACATGTAGGACAGTGTCTGAATCTTCTTCTGTGGATAGGCCTTCTTCAACGTCGTCACGATAGCCGTGGCCTTCTCTTCGCCATACACCTTTGCGAGATTCGCGTGCCACTCCTCCTCCGTCGGGCGGAAGCGCATGTGGTTCCCTTCTTCGCTCACCGATCCAATCAGCATCGGCACATTCTTCGAAATCTCGGGAGCGGCATCGAAGAAGGAACGCAAATTGATAATCTTTTCGTCGACGCATGGGGCCCAGCCCACGCGAGGCGGGCCGGGAGCAAACGGCCCCAACATGCCACGCCCACTCGGATTAATCTTTTGGACTGCCGCGTCTCCGGCGGTCATCAGGTGTTGCCATTCCATCTTCTGCAGGGAGGCGATGTCATTCGGCTGCAGGCCGAGGTCCTTCATCACCAGCCGGGCCACTTCTTTCTGCTGCTCTTTGGTCGGGATGTTGCCGCCGCCGCCCGACTGCGCTGCGGCGCGGTGGAAGAGTCCCACCGCTGAGGGCATGCCCATCAGCGTCGTGACCTTGGAGCCGCCGCCCGACTGGCCATAGATCATCACTTTGTCGGGATCGCCGCCGAAGTTGGCAATATTCTCGTGAACCCAGCGCAGCGCCGCGACCAGATCGGTCATGCCGACATTGACGGAATCCTCATAGTCGGTACCGCCTATCTCCGACACGTCGAAGAAGCCCAGGATGTTCAGGCGGTGGTTCACCGACACCTGCACCACATCATGGTGCCGCGCCATCTGTGCGCCTTCATGCGACGGCAATTCGTACGAGGAGCCAAAGCTATACCCGCCGCCGTGGATGTAGAACATCACCGGCCGGCTTCCGCTGAGGCTGGGCGTCCAGATATTCAGCCTGAGCATGTCTTCGCTCTGGTAGCCGTCGTCCCAATCCTGGATGAAGCACTGTTCGATTCCGGTCCAGTCGTGCAGGTGCTGAGGACAGTTCCCGCCATACATCAGCGCGGGATACTCATCCTTCCACGGGACCGGCGGCTTCGCGGGTAACCAGCGGTTCTCCGCGGTGGTGTTTTGGCCGTAGGGAACGCCTTTGAACGTGAAGACGCCGCCATCGAGGAATCCCCGCACCTTTCCGTACTGGGTGTTCGCGATCGCCGAGCGCGGTGTCGAGACATTGCCCGGTTCCTGATGCGAGGCGGTCTTCGTGCTGTCCGAAGCAAAGCCGGGCCTGGCCAGTGCAGCGCCCAGTCCCGCCGTCGCCGACAGCAGCAGCGCCTCTCGCCGATTCAGAACAAGCCCATTTCCGGATTTTCCTTTCGTCATCCCATCTCCCTTCGTCTGCTGGTTCTCTGGATTGGAAGAAGACTCTGGGCACCGGCCGTGCAGAGAGCAGTCTACAAGGCTGGTCTGCACGGCTGCCGCTTCATTCGCTGCCTTTGGCGAGAGTTCAGAATCTGAGTTTGCCGACGAGCATCAACACACGCCCGCCGACGGTTGTCCCGGTAATCTGCGCAGCATGTCCGGGACCGATATTGAGGTCAGGCTGCGCAAACGACGGGTGGTTGAGAACATTTGTGGCATTCGCGGTGAAGTCGAACGACATGCGCTCGCCGAGTGGGAAAGCCTTGTGAACCGACGCATTCATGACATGCACGCCCGGTCCATAAACGCTGTTGCGACGCATGTTCCCCAGCGTTCCGGGAGCCGGAGATGCGTACGCACTGGGATCGAACCATCCATTGATACCTTTGAAGTTGCCGGCCTTCGGCTTGCCTACCTGATTTGGATACCATTGGAATGTTCCCGAACTCAGCGTGAAACTGTTCGTGGAATCGGACATATGGGGTGTAAACGGATTGCCACCCTGTCCGAGCCAGGTGAGGGAGAGCGTCCAACCCCCCACCGCTTCATCGGCGAATTTGTTGTTGTTCAGGTATTTCCGACCGCGACCAAAGGGCAGGTTATAGAGACCATAAGCCTTGAACATGTTGCGAACATCGAAGTTCGACGCGCCGTAATTCGCGCTCGGATCGTGGGCGTTTTGCCAGATCGTTGTTCCTTCTTTCGAACCCCAGCCGGAGGAGTCCTGATTGTCAAGCATGTGCGACCACGTGTAATTGAAGTTGAACATCAGACCGTTGCTGAAGCGCCGCACATATTGAGCCTGCAACGCGTCGTAATTCGAAAGGCCCTGGAGCCTCCCGTTGCCGTTCCGGCCGTATTGCCCTGCTGCGTGTAGACACCGGAGAATCCGAGTGTCGCTGCGTTGATATTGCCCCATGCAGTCGAATCGGCCCGGTAGGCAATCATCTCGCCTCCGAAATGGAGCGAGTGGCGGCTGCGCACCATCGTCACCACGTCCGACTCGTCGAAGACATTTTCTTTGTAGTTGGCATGCGTGCCGGGGCCCAATGAGTAGATGCCACCGCTGATGTTGATCGTTGGGAAGATGTCCTGCTTCGCGAACTGCAGGCCCAGTTTCTGAGGCCAGCCTTTGCCACGTGTCTCAGGGTCGAGCAGATCGTACTCTCCCATCCAGCCAACGCGCGCTTCGTTGATCGTGCTGCCGCTGAACGTGTGCACGTCGCTGAGCTGTGCGCTCATGTTCTCCACATCGATTTTGAAACAGTTCATCAAGCATATGGGACTAAGTCCGGTATTCAGTGTGTAGTTATACGCTGAGGATCCGGAAACGCGATTGTTGTGCGTGACGTCGGCATCAAAGCGGCCAAAGTACTTCTGCAGCGTCGATTGAGGTGCCGTGATGTATTGATAGTTGTTCACGATGCCCGGCAGATTGGGAGAGCGGGACGGAAAAGGGCCTGAATACTTTTGACGACCGGATCGATCATTCCGGCAGGAATTTTGTTGCCGTTGCCGTACTCGCTTGCGAACGACTGCCGCGTCACCGTGGTACTCGAAACGGCCTGCGTCGTTGGATCGTAGATCGTTGCCAGGCCTGTGAAATCGCCATTTTTCATCGCGGCGGTAGGAACGGTCGTGGTGGTCACGGTCGCTCCGCCATGATTGATGGTGTGATCCCAGTCGAACAGGAAGAAGACTTTGTTTCTGATCACCGGACCGCTCACCTGGAACCCGAAATCGTTCCAGTGAATGGGCGGCACCTTGCCGAAGCCGAACCCATAGCTGGCAGCATTCAACGCGGTGTTCTGCAGGTAATCGTATGCCAGACCGTAGAACTGGTTTGTCGATCACCATCATTGCCTCGGCGAAGATGCTGGAACCCGTGGCGCTGCAGGGTGCGAACCGCTCCAAATACGTCGACAACATGCAGCCCGTGTTCGGAACGGATGTCGACTGGACAGGGGGCATTCTCAAGAACTGCTGGGGAACCTTCGACGGTATCGCAGAGCACTGGTATGAATCGCCAGGCAGGCACTTCGATATTGAGAAGGCTAAAAGTCTGCCGCCCGATGTGCCCTCAACCGAGGCGTGGGTCAAATATGACCCGACAACCCTCGAATTCGCCCGCTACGCCGGCGACGTGATCCTCCGCAAAGCCGAGGAATGGGAGGGGTACCAGCAGCGCTTCCCGGAGATGCTCTCAAAAAAGACTTTTCTTTCGATCGATGAGTACGCGTATTTCGGTGGGAGCGGCTTTGGCCGGGGAGTCAATCTCAAATCCGCGCTCGCCTATGCAATGCTCTTCAACGAAGAGATGAGGCACACCGCCTTCCTGACCATGACCGCGCACACTATGGGCACGTCGACCCTGGACATTACTCCTGTGTCTTCCACGATGAATACAACCGGGCTCGTGTTCAAACTCTATGGCGATCACTTTGTCGGTTCGATTCCGGTGGCTGTCTCCGGCAACTCACCGCAGCCGCCGACCCATAACCCTCCATACGCGGACGAACCGAAGACCAGCTCCGGCAGCCCGACCTATCCGCTGGATGTCTTCGCCGCGCTCAGCCCCGACCACAAGTATCTGAATGTGTCGGTAGTGAACGCAACCAATTCGGAACAGAAACTGGAGCTGAGTCTCAACGGGGCCGCCGTCCAGGGATCATCGACGTTGTGGCAGATGACCGGGAACGATCTGGATGCCGCAAATCGCGCCGGCCATCCGGCACAAGTGACGATCAGGGAGGTTCCGATCGACGCAACCTCGAAGACCATCACCGTCGTACCGATCAGCATCAATGTCTATCGGTTCGCGGTAGGTCACGCATGATCGGCATGCAGCAACATCGGGTCCCGTCAAAACAACATCACAGAACCAACGAAGGCACGAATCGCACGAGTCGCCGCACGGATTTGTAGAACCATCGTGGCATCCCGGCAGGCCGAGCGAGTTACGCCGACGGACGTGATTGGCTCCTCAATGCCCCGCAGTCACGGTGCGACGGGCGCCGCTGGCCCATGCTAAACTCGCCCTGCTTTGGACCCTGGCCTGCTCGCACGAGGAAATCAGGCGCGCTTTTCCATTCCCATCAAGCGCACCATCGAGCGTGTGCCGGGCGGAATGATGCTGGTGCCGCTCATCGCCGGCGCCATTCTGGCAACCGTCGCTCCGCACACCGCGTCCTTCTTCGGATCATTCACAGGAGCCCTCTTCACCGGGTCGCTCCCAGTCCTGGCCGTCTTCTACGTGTGCATCGGAAGCACCGTTTCCGTACGGTCGATCCCCATGCTCCTGCGCAAGGGAGGGGCATTGCTGGCCGCCAAACTGCTTCTTGGACTCGGCGCAGGCTTCCTGGGCCGGTATTGGCTGGGCATTCTTCCCCTGGCTTCGGGATGGTTCCCCGGCTTGTCCACGCTGGCGCTGGTCGCGGCGATCAACGATACCAATGGCGGGCTCTATATGGCGCTGATGACGCAGTATGGAGCCACAGAGGAAGCCGCCGCGTATTCCGTCATGGCGCTCGAGTCGGGACCTTTCTTTACGATGATCACGCTGGGGGTGGCGGGGCTGTCGGCTTTTCCCTGGCAGGCGCTCCTGGGTGCGATCCTGCCGCTCTCTCTTGGAATGTTGCTGGGGAATCTCGATACGGAGATTCGCGACTTTCTCGGTCAGGCGGCGCCAGTCCTAATTCCGTTCTTCGCTTTTGCGCTGGGCAACACGCTGAATCTCAAGCTGGTCTGGCTGGCGGGTCTGACCGGAGTCGTTCTGGGAGTCGCAGTCCTGCTCATCTGCGCGCCGGTGTTGGGGCTCGTCGATGGCCTGGTTGGCGGAAACGGAACTGCGGGGATCGCTGCTTCGACCACGGCTGGCAACGCGGCTGCCGTTCCGGCGTTGGTCGCAGCCGCCAATAGCAAGTACGCTCCTGCCGCTGCTTCAGCCACCGTGCTGGTGACCTGCAGTGTGATCGTGACCAGCCTGGTGTGCCCTTTTCTGACCGCCTGGTGGCACGCTCGCAGTCGCGCTGGGGACGCAGGCTGAGGTTCTGGCTTCCCGATCGCGAGTCTTCAACCAGACAAGCCCGATCAATGAGCGTTGATCGACAGCAGGGCCTCCGCTGTCGGCGCGAGGTCCTCTTCATTCTCTGCGCAGAGCACATAACAGTAGACGCTGCTGTCTCCATCATCAAAGTTCGCGATTCTGAGGAATCTTTGATCGACACCTGGACGCATTGGCGGTAGCGCCGGTAGCCCCACCCTCCGCCTGTACATCATCCGTGACTCCGTCGAATCTCGAAGACTTCGCCCAGTTGTTATACGTCCACAATGGGGCCGACGCGGGGCGCGCTATATCTGCCAGGAACAGATCCAGGCATGTGGTTCTGTCGCATATGGACCGCAATCCCGATCCGGCGATCCATAAAGAAGCAGCGCAGGCGGGAGCCTTTCTCGAGTACGACGGTCCAGGGCGCATGAAGTATTTTCCTGAGTCCACTCTGCTGCAACTGATGAGTGACAATCCTGGCGGCAGATTATGAGGGGATCACGGCGCGACCTGCACCAGGCGTTTGCCGAGCGCGCCAAGGCTCAATCGGTTGGGAATTACGGTCCAATCGGTGGAGATCCGTGTGAGGCTGCCTTGACAATCGCCCATCAACGTCGCTAGGATTACGCCCGGTAACGTACACGCCAAGTTTTCCTCATTCAACTTCCGCAGCCCTGCACCAAGCCACGATCCGGCTTGGTGCTCTTTATTCGCAGGCTCAGTCCCGGCTGACGATGATCCCTCGCAGGAGGCGAACCTTATGCATGTCCAGGATCCCAGACAAGGGTTTCAAACCCTCGCGGATAGTGACGTTCCCCGATTCGACAGGAAGCTGCCTCTCTTTTCGCGATGGGCCACGGCGCTATTTCTGACTGGCTTCGCGTTTGCAGGGCTGGCAAGAGCTCAGGTCAACGGCGCCGGTCAGACACCCTATCTCGGCTGGACAAGCTGGGATCAGCAAACGGTGCAGAAAGGATTCCTGACCCAAGCCAACATGGAAGCCCAGTCGGATGCGCTGAAGGCATCCGGACTCGAGGCGCACGGCTTCCGGTATATCAATATCGACTCCGGCTGGCAGGGCAGCTTTGACAGCAACGGCCGCCCAATTCCCAACACGACGACCTTTCCGGATATCAAGGCTCTGGTCGACCACATCCACACGAATGGCCAATTGGCCGGCATCTACTGGATACCTGGTGTGGAGTATCCCGCAGTGGTGGCAAACTCGCCCATTCTCGGTACTCCGTATCACATCGACGACATCCTGGAGGTTCCCTACACTCGGGGCAACGCCTTTGGCGCAAATGGGCCCAAGCCTTACCACTACAAGATCGATTTCACAAAACCCGGAACACAGGAATACATCAACTCTGTTGTCGATTTGTTCACCTCCTGGGGTATCGATCTCATCAAGCTCGACGGAGTGACGCCCGGATCATATGTCGATAGCCTCGCCATCGATAACCGGCCTGACGTAACCGCCTGGTCGCAGGCCATCGCGCAGTCCGGCCGGAATATCTGGCTGACGATCTCGTGGGCTCTGGACAAGGACTACCTCTCCACCTGGCAGCAGTACGCGAATGCCCGTCGCATCGATGCAGACGTGCAGTGCGAGCACAACTGCGCCACGATTACCGACTGGGCGATGATGTCCTGGCGCTTTTACGATCTGGTGGGCTGGAAAGACACCGCCGGGCCGGCTGTCGGATGGAACGATATGGACGCGCTCGATGTTGTCAATTCCACTACGTCAGGCCTTAGCGAAGACGAGCGTCGCACGGCTGTCACCCTGTGGTCGATGGCCAATGCCCCGCTGTATCTCGGCGGCGACTTGACCACGCTCGATTCGTTCAGCACTCAGTTGCTTACGAACGATCAGGTGCTGGCCGTTGACCAGTCCGGCCATCCCGGGCAGCAGGTGCTCGGCGGAGACACCCCGGTCTGGGTCTCACATATCGCGAACAAGGCCGCGTACGTTTCCGTCTCCAACCTCAATGCCTTCCCGGTACCGGTGTTTGTGCCGTGGCGACTGCTCGGTTTTGACGGCGCCGTCTCGGTCCACGATCTCTGGAGCGATCGCGAATTCATCCCTCAGGGCGCAGGATTTCATGCGCTGTTGCCGGGGCATGGTTCACGTCTGCTGCGCGTGATCGGCATGGGCCAGGCCGCGCCGGAGCCCAATGCAGAAGCCTACCTGGCCACGGACGCGATTCTCACCGGGACTGCGAAGCTGGTGTCCTGCGCAGCCTGTGCCGGGGGCGAGGAAGACGGATATCTGGGCGTCGGCCCCAATAACAACGCAATCTTCAACGATGTGAATGCTCCAGGCGACGGAACCTATTACATGCAGGTGAATTCGATGACCAGCGGCCCGCGCTCGCTGCTGTACCGCGTAAACGGGGAGCCGTGGACCACGTTGAACGTCGGTGGTGGAAGCTTCGCGCTGCCTTCCGGAACAACCGTTCCGATTCATCTGCAGGCCGGATTAAACAGCATCGAGTTCGGAAATCCGACCAGCTATCCGCCCGGATTGGACAATTTCCTCATCAGTGGCGATGGGGCGGCTCCACATCCGTTCTCAGCCACCTACGAAGCGGAGAATGCCACCTTCAGCGGCACGGTCAGCGCTTCGTATTGTGAGTACTGCTCCGGCGCCTCCAAAGCCGGAAACATTGGCGGAGGAAGCGCGGACAATGTCACGTTCAGCAATGTCACGGTTCCGGCCGGCGGCATGTATCAAATGGAGATCGATTATCTCACCAGCGGGCCGCGCTCCTACACCGTCACCGTGAACCACGGAATGCCGTTTCAGCTTAATCTGAACGGCAGCAGCTTCAGTCTGCCCACCAGCATTGTCATCCCGGTGGAACTCAAAGCAGGCGTCAACAGCATTCAGCTGGGGAACGCGACCGGGTATGCACCGGCTCTGGATCGAATCGCCATCGCAGCGGCTCCCGCTCCCACGGAACTTCAAGCGGCGATTACCGCGGCCTCGGGAAACAGCGGCACACGGAGCTGGACCTTCACTCTGTCCAACAACAGCCGCTTCCCGGACAAGGATGCCCAGATCACCAATTTTGCCCTGACACAAACCGCCGGAAGCTGGTCCTGCACCGCGCAAACGACCGCGACGCTGCCACTCGCAGTGGGCACGATTCGTCCCGGAGGGAACAGCAGCGCGGTTCTTCCGGTTGACTTCAGCGCCTGTCCGGCAAATGCTCAATTCGACGTGGAGCTGGTGTTTTCGGCTAACAGCGGCACCACGGTCGGCACCATGATCCGGGATAATGTTTCGGAGTAGGGACGGCGAATTGCACGATCGCGACACTCGTACCGCTACGATGAGCCGGCGGAAGTTTCTGGGAGGTTGTGGCGCAAGTTCCCTCGCCGCCCTCCCCCTGCTGCAATGCTGGGGCGATGCGATCTACTCGGCCGGGGCCACTAGCGGTGCCGCCGAAGGCACGCTGTCCCTCGATTCCGACTGGCGTTTTGCTGGAACGGTGACGCCCGCTGCTTTGCAGCCGGAATTTAACGATGCGAGCTTTGCCCGGATCGTTCTGCCTCATTCGGTTGTCCCGCTGTCGTGGCACAAATGGGATCCCAAAACGTGGGAAGATCGCTGGGTCTACCGCCGCGCCTTCTCGATCCCGCCACGATTCCGAGGTCTGCGGATCTTTCTCCATTTCGATCGCGTCGTGGCCGGAGCCGTGCCGGTTGTGAACGGGCATCCGCTGCCGGATCATCTCGGCGGTTTCCTGCCGTTCCGGTATGAGATTACCGATCTGATCCGCGAAGGCGATAATCTGCTTGCCGTCGCGGTGGATGGGCGATGGCTCAATGCTCCACCTTCAGGCTCTGCCCAGGGTGCCGCATCCATCGACTACATGCTGCCCGCCGGCATCTCCGGTTCGGTTAGCCTGCGAGTGGTTCCAACCGTCTTTATCAGCGACGTCTTTGCCAAACATGCTTCCGTTCTCGATGCGACGCGCCGTCTCGATGTGATCTGTCGCATCAATGCGGCCCACGACTCGCCGGTACGTCTGGAAGCACAGCTGCTTGAAGGGGAACTCCTCCTCGCGCGAGACGCGCGGAGCGTCACACCCGATCAGCCCGAGCAGGAAGTATCCCTGACGCTAACCGGACTCGACCGGGTACGACTGTGGTCGACGCAGAAGCCGATCCTTTACAAGCTGGTCATAACACTCCTCCAGGATAATCATTCCCTCCACCGCTTCACGCGCCAGCTGGGGTTCCGCGACGCCCGCTTCGAAGTGGATGGCTTCTTTCTCAACGGAGAGCGTCTGCGCATCTTCGGCCTCAATCGCCACGAGTTGTATCCGTACCTCGGCTTTGCTGCGCCGGAACGTCTGCTTCGCCGAGACGCCGAGACTCTGCGCTATCGGTTCAACTGCAACATGGTGCGCTGTTCCCACTATCCGCAGTCGGAGGCCTTTCTCGATGCCTGCGACGAATTTGGCCTCATGGTTTGGGAAGAGGTCCCGGGCTGGCAGTACGTTGGAGATGCAACCTGGCAGAATCTCCTGGTCCGCGATCTGGAAGGAATGATTCGCCGCGACCGGAGCCATCCCTCCATTGTCATTTGGGGCGTGCGGGCCAATGAAACAAACAACGATCCGGAGCTGTACCGGCGCACGCGCGCGCTGGCTCACTCGCTGGATGGTTCGCGGCCGACCTCGGGCACGATGGCGCCCTGGTCGAGAAAGAACTGGCAGACGGAGTGGCACCAGGACGTATTCGCCTATGACGATTACCATTCGGCTCCAGACGGCAGCGTCGGCATCGATCCGCCGCTGCGCGGCGTTCCTTACCTGATTACCGAGACTGTTGGCCAGTGCACCTATGGCGGAGAGGGCATGCACAATATGTACCGGCGCGTCGGCGATCCTGGACTGCAGCAGGAACAGGCGCTCTATCATGCGCAAGCCCACAATAAAGCCGCAAACTTCTCGCGCTGCGCCGGGGTCATCGCCTGGTGTGCCTTCGACTATGCAAGCCTGATGAACAGCTACGAGGGCGTAAAGTGCCCGGGCATCGCGGATGTCTTTCGCCTGCCGAAACCCGGTGCCGCCTTCTATCTCGCACAGGTCGACCCTGCGGCGCGCGCGGTCATCGAGCCTGACTTCTACTGGGATTCCGCGCTCGGCACGCCTACCGGCTCAGCCCGCCGAGCAGCGATCTTCTCGAACTGCGACCGGCTGGAAATCTTCATCGGCGGCACACGTCATTTCGTCATTCATCCTGATCGCGATGGCTTTCCGCATCTTCTGCATCCACCGTTCTTTGTCACTTTCGACGCTCATTTGACTGGAAAGCCCGACTTGCGCATCGACGGATACGTCGGAAGCGTTCAGCTTCTCTCGCGCTCTTTTTCCGCAGACCGGTCTGCGGATCGGCTGTGGCTCGAGGGCGACGACCAGGTCCTGCAGACCAACGGATCCGACTGCACACGGCTGGCTTTCGGAGCGGTGGATCGTTTCGGGGTGCCACGCGCCACCATGGAAGGCACGGTTCTTCTGCGCGTCGATGGTCCTGCAACCCTGGTGGGTGACAATCCTTTTTGCCTGTCCGGAACCGGCGGCCTGGGCGCGGTTTATGTGCGCAGCATCGCCGGTAAGCCTGGGACAGTTCGCATCGATGCAGAACATGCGACGCTCGGCCGGGCTTCCGTGCAGCTGGAAATTCGCTGAGGAGACCACGGTGATCGCTGCCGACCGAAGACCAGCGGTGGGTGCCATCGCGGCGGCTCACGTTTCAATTTGCCGGTTGACAAAGGCAGGCCGGCTTCGTTAACGTTAACGGCACAGCTGCATCGGCAGCGGCATCTTGCTCGAGACAGGTTCTTCCCATGGCGGATACAGTAGCGGACGCGCGCACCGATCCCAGGTCCACAGTTCCGCTCCCCGGTTGCGCCAAATTGCAGTTGCCCAGCCCTCCCCCGTCCGAAACCGGTCCGGTGAAAGCATGGGAAGAGCCGGTGGTCATGCGCACCTGGCTGCCGGCGCCGCCGAATCCCAATCCCCTGTTTCTGGAGCGGCGCGTCTACCAGGGAAGCAGCGGCCGGGTCTACCCGCTCCCCATCATCGATCGCATCCGCTCTGAACCGCAGGATCATCGCTGGAGGGCGGTCCATCTCGAAAACGAATACATCCGAATCATGATCCTGCCGGAAATTGGCGGCCGGATCCATGTCGGCCTCGACAAGCTGAACGGATACGACTTCTTTTACCGGCAAAATGTGATCAAGCCCGCTCTGGTTGGACTTGCCGGCCCATGGATCTCGGGAGGCGTGGAGTTCAACTGGCCGCAGCATCACCGGCCCGCCACCTTTATGCCAGTCGAGACTGCCGTCGAACGTGACGCCGATGGCTCCGTCACCGTGTGGTGCAGCGACCATGATCCGATGGCACGCATGAAAGGGATGCACGGACTCTGCCTTCACCCCGGCAAGGCATTTCTGGAGCTTCGTGTTCGTCTTTATAATCGCACCACCGAGACACAGACATTTCTCTGGTGGGCCAACGCGGCCGTGCACGTGCACGAAGAGTATCAGTCTTTTTTCCCGCCCGACGTGCGCATGGTGGCCGATCACGCTAGGCGCGCCGTTACTGAGTTCCCATTGAGCCAGGGAAGGTACTACGGCGTCGATTACGGCCAGCGGGCCCGCGATGGAGTTCCGAACGATGAGCAGCCGCGACAGTTTGTCCCCACGGGGCGATACCTCCCGAACGATCTGAGCTGGTATGGCAATATACCTGTGCCTACCAGTTATATGATCGTCGGTTCCCGTGGGGATTTCTTTGGCGGCTACGATCACCGTCGCCAGGCGGGGATGGTCCATGTCGCTAATCACCATGTGGCGCCGGGGAAAAAACAATGGACCTGGGGCAATCACGATTTCGGGTATGCATGGGATCGCCACCTCACCGAATCCGACGGCCCTTACATCGAGCTCATGGCAGGCGTCTACACCGATAACCAGCCGGATTTTTCCTGGCTCGCGCCTGGTGAGACGAAGACCTTCACCCAATACTGGTACCCGATTCGCGAAATTGGCGTGCCGCTGCACGCCAATCTGCATGCGGCCGTACGCAGTGAGCGCAAAGCAAATGCGCTGGCGGTTCATTTCGCTGTAACGTCGGCGCGCCCCGCAAGCACTTTGCGCGTCCTGCTTCATGGCGCGGAGATCGGGAGGTGGCGAGGCGATCTGCATCCGGAGCAGCCGTTACATCAGAACTTTACGTTGCCGCCCGTGAATGGCGCCGACATTCAGCCGGAAATTATCCTGGAGCAGCAAGGCCAGGTGCTCCTGCACTATGCTCCAGCGGAGACCGTACCCGCCGGCGAATTTTCCGCCGCAACGGAACCGCGCCAGCCCGATGCTGCGCCGGGCAATGACGAGCTGTTCCTGATCGGCCTGCACCTCGAACAGTACCGCCACCCCACCCGCAGCCCGGAGCCGTACTGGCAGGAAGCGATTCGTCGCGATCCAGGGGACAGCCGCGCTCATCACGCGCTGGGCCGCTCCCATTTGCGACGTGGCGAATTAGCACTCGCGGAGCAGCACCTGCGGGCGTCCATCCAGCGTCTGACGGAGCGCAACCCCAACCCGGCCGATGGCGAGCCGCATTACAACCTTGGCCAGACACTCGTGCTTCTCGGTCGCGAGAACGAGGCATACGAGGCATATTACAAATCTGCGTGGAATGCGGCGTGGCGCGGCCCCGCCTTCCATCGGCTGGCAGAGCTGGATTGTGTCCGCGAGAACTGGGCGGCTGCACTCGACCATATTGACCGCTCGCTCAATGCCGGAGCTGACAACCTGAATGCAAGGAATCTCAAGACGATTATCCTGCGACGGCTGGGGCGAGAGCGAGAGGCGCGTGAGTTGCTGAACGCTACCTGCGCGCTTGATCCGCTGGACATCTTCAGCCGGTTCCTTGCTTCCGGATCCCCGCCCATCGATCATCAGCAGCGTCTGGATCTGATCTTCGACTTGCTGCGTGCCGGACTCGCGGAAGAGGCTCTGACCCTGGCCTGTGCGCCGTTCTCCGATCACGCTGGCGGCGCCGTTCCCATGCTGCTGTACGCCCGTGCCCACATCCTTCGGCGCCTCGGGCGCGCGCAGGAAAGCGCCGCAACAATGCAGCAGGCAGCGGCAGCGGATCCAGCATACGTCTTTCCGAGCCGCCTTGAGGAGATGCTGCTCCTCGAAGAGGCCATCCATTTCAATTCCTATGACAGCTACGCGCACTACTACCTCGGCAACCTGCTGTACGACCGCCGGCGTCATCGCGACGCGATTGCAGCGTGGGAGCGGGCGACGCAACTGGCTCCCGATTTGCCGGTCCTCTGGCGCAATCTGGGCATCGCCTATTACAACGTGATGCATGATCTGCCGCGCTCGCAGACCGCTTTTGAACAAGCACGCCGGCTCGCGCCCCACGACGCTCGCATCCTGTACGAGCAGGATCAGCTTGCCAGGCGCGCTGGCACGCGCGTTGCCGATCGTCTTGCCAATCTCGAAGCGCATCGGGATCTCGTCGACCAGCGTGACGATCTATCCCTTGAACTCGCGACGCTCTGTAACAACATGTCGCAGCCCGACCGCGCCCTGGACATCCTTCTTGCTCGCCAGTTTCAACCGTGGGAAGGCGGCGAAGGCCTGGTTCTGGCGCAATACGTCCGCGCGAATATTCTGCTGGGACAGCGCGCGCTTGCCGCTGGCAAACAAGCTGAGGCCCTGCGCTGCTTTGAGGCGGCGCAGAATCCGCCCGAGAGTATCGGAGAAGCCCCGCACCTGCTCGCGAACCGAAGCATCATCGATTACTGGCTCGGAATCGCCTGGACGCAGGCCGGCAAGGCCGCGAAGGCTGCCGGCCACTGGGAGCGCGCAGCGCGCACGCATGGCGATTTCCAGGGCATGCAGTTGACAACCATTTCCGACATGACCTTCTGGAGCGCCATGGCTCTCGACCGCCTGGGTCGACGCGAGGAAGCGCGGGCTCTTCTCGGCCAGATTCGCGACTACGCCGCGGACCTGGAGCAGCAGACACCGAAGATCGACTATTTCGCGACGTCGCTTCCAGCCATGCTGTTGTTTGACGAGGATCTGAAGCTGCGGCAGACCATCACTGCCCGGTTTCTTCAGGCGCAGGCGCTGCTCGGTCTGGAACAAAGGGAGAACAGCCTCGACCTGCTTCAGCAGGTTCTGCGTCTCGATCAGAGTCACGCCGGCGCCATCGACCTGATGCAGGCAGAGTTCCCGCGATGATGCAGGGCTCGGCCACTCCTCGTACTGCGGAAGCCATCATCGCACCCCGGCATCCAGGATACGTTTGGGGAATCGCCATCGCAGCAGCCATGGGTGGCCTTCTCTTTGGCTATGACTGGGTCGTTATCGGCGGCGCGCGCCAGTTCTATGAAATTTACTTCCACCTCACCTCCGCCGTGCTGGTGGGCTGGGCCAACAGCAGCGCTTTGGTCGGCTGCCTGCTGGGATCGCTCATCGCCGGTTCGCTTGCCGATCGCTACGGCCGCCGCCGTGTGCTCCTCGCCTCCGCTATCCTTTTTGCCCTCTCCTCGGTGCTCACCGGAGAGTCGCAGACCTTTCTGCAGTTCATCGTTTGGCGCATTGCCGGCGGACTTGCTATCGGCCTCAGCTCCAACGTCTCTCCTGTTTACATCGCGGAAACCAGCCCGTCCGCCGTTCGCGGCCGCCTGGTCAGCCTCAACCAGTTTGCGATCGTCGTCGGCATCCTGCTCGCGCAGGTGGTGAACTGGCTCATTGCCCGGCCTGTGCCCTCCGGCCTGAGCGAGTTCGCCATCCAGCATTCATGGAACGTCCAGCACGGCTGGCGCTGGATGTTCATCGCCGTCGCCGCTCCCGCTGTTGTCTTCACAGGCGCTTCGCTGCTGCTGCCGGAGAGTCCGCGCTGGCTGCTGGTAGGCCGTCGCGAAGAGGAGGCTCGCGACGTTCTGGATCGCATCGGAGGACCGCAGTTCGCCGTCCAGGAACTCACCGCCATCGAGCGCGCCCTTGCCGCCGATGTCGCCAACCGGTCCTCCTGGCGCGATCTGCTCCGATCTCCGGCGCGCCACATCCTGCTCATCGGCATCGCGCTCGCCGTCCTGCAGCAGTGGACCGGGATCAATGTGCTGTTCAACTATGCAGGCGACGTGTACCGCAGCGCCGGCTATGGCGCGAATCAGATCTTTCTGGATATCGTCATCACCGGCACCATCAATCTTGTCTTCACCATCCTTGCCATGCTTCTGGTCGATCGCATCGGCCGGCGAAAGATGATGATCTTCGGCTCGCTGGGCATCGGCTTCTCGCATCTCCTCTGCGCGTGGGCGTATCACGAGCACTGGCCCGCCGCGGCTGTGCTCACGCTGACTCTCTCGGCCATTGCCTGCTACGCAGTCACGCTGGCACCCGTCACCTGGGTGCTCATCTCCGAGATTTTTCCCAATCGTATGCGCGCCCACGGCGTGTCGATTTCCGTCAGCGCTCTCTGGGCTGCTTCCTTTCTGCTCACCTACAGCTTCCCTGCCCTCAGCGCGCACCTTGGCAGCGCCGGCGTTTTCTCCGCCTATGGCGCAATCTGTTTTCTTGGAACAATTATGGTCACGGCGCTGGTTCCGGAAACCAAAGGGCGCACTCTCGAGCAAATAGAAGCGGAGTTCGGCTACACGGATGGCTGCATACAGCCGATGAGTTGAGCAGTGCCGAGCGGAACACCCGCGCGTTCATCCGCCGATAGGGGCTGAGGCAGGTTATGGCTACAATGATGCCGAAGGCGGCGAACCGCGTGAGGAAAGATCAGGGCACGAATCCGGCAGGAATCAAGGAAATTGCTAAGGCTCTGGGGATCTCCATTGGAACCGTGGACCGGGCGCTGCACGGACGCGCCGGCATCAGTCCGCAGACGCGGGCCAAAGTGCTCAGGATGGCTGACAAGCTGAATTACCGGCCGAATATCGCGGCCAGGAGTCTCAAGCTGAATCGCCGCCTGCGCATCGCAGTCCATCTTCCGCATCAAATTACGTCTTTCTTCGATCCCCTGCGCGAAGGCATCCGTGCGGCGGCCCAGGGCATGGTCGGCGTTACGCTGGAGCTGGATTTCCGAACCTATCCCCACATGGGCAGGGGCGACATTGAGCTGCTCGAATCCGATCTCGCCCGTCACTATGACGGAATGATTCTCACTCCGGGCGATCCGGCGAAATTTGATCCAATCATCCGCAACCTGACCAGCCGCGGCACGCCGGTCGTATGCGTGGCCAGCGACGCTCCCCGCAGCGGCCGCCTCGCCTGTGTCTCCGTCGACGCTGCCACCAGCGGAGCCATCGCCGCGGAACTCTTCTCCCGAGTAATGCAGAAACCCGCATGCGTGGCCACTATCACCGGGGACCTGAGTACGCACGATCACGCTGAAAAGCTGAAAGGTTTTGCCGCCACCCTCGCCACCATTGCGCCGCGCCTGTCGCTGCTTCCCGCGATTGAGACCCACGAGCGGGCGCAGGATGCGCGGCGCGAGACTCTGGCCCTTCTGAATCGCAAACCTCGTCCCGACGCCCTCTACATCAGCACCGCCAATAGCCTCCCGGTCCTGAACGCCCTCGAAGAGCAGAAGGCCCTCGATCGCGTCCTGGTCATCACAACGGATCTGTTCTCAGAGCTTGTCCCCTTTCTGGAATCGGGCAGGGTTCTCGCCACTCTGTATCAGAGGCCCTCTGCGCAGGGGAAGACCGCGTTTGAAGCCCTGGCCCGGTATGTCATCGACGGTGTTGCCCCGCCGCCGATTACGCGACTCGCGCCGCACATCGTCCTGCGCAGCAATCTGCCGCTTTTCCTCGATCGCATCTCCGATTCCGACGAGACGCAGAACGGCAGCGCCTGACTGCTCCGACCATCGGCCAGAATTTCAGTTTTGACAATTCGCAAGCCGGGCCGGTAGGATGGCTGTCGTTAACGTACACGTCACGTTCCGCTCTCGTCAATCACTTGGCATGCCTTGCAAGCTGCTGCGCATCGCGAAAGGAAGGGTATGAGGCTTCGCCCGAGGCTGTTGTTCGCTGCAGTTGTCATGCTGGAGCTGCCGGCCACCCCAGTGCTGAACGCTCAAGTTGCCGATAAAACCATCGTGCTCGATGGAAACAGCGTCGGCCGCACGTTCGACGGCATCGGAGCGGCCAGCGCCGGAGCTTCTTCGCGGCTGCTCATCGATTATCCCGAGCCGTATCGCAGCCAGATCCTCGATTACCTGTTCAAGCCCAACTATGGAGCCTCGCTCCAGCACCTCAAAGTGGAGATCGGCGGCGATGTGAACTCGACCGATGGCTCCGAGCCCAGCCACATGCGCGCGCGCAGCGACCACGATTACACCCGCGGCTACGAGTGGTGGCTGATGAGCGAAGCGCGTAAGCGTAATCCGAAAATCATCCTGGATACGCTGGCCTGGGGCGCTCCCGGATGGATCGGCGGGGGCAACTTCTATTCCGACGACATGGCGAACTATGTTGCCGGCTTCATCGAAGGCGCAAAAAAACAATGGGGCCTGGATATCGCCTACACCGGCATCTGGAACGAAAAGCACTTCACCAGCCCCGAATACGTCAAAACCCTGCGGCGTGTGCTCGATGCGGATCAGCTCGACACAAAGATCGTCTGCTGCGATGAATACCCCAGCGCGAACGTCGATCAATGGACGATCCTGAACGCGATGGCAAAGAATCCTGCGCTTCGCGATGCAATCGCCGTCGTCTCCGTGCACTACCCCCGCATGCACGGCAAGCTGACCACGCCCCCTGACGCGCTCCAGATCGGCAAACCGCTCTGGTCCAGCGAGGATCAGCCGCAGTCCAGTGCCTCCACGATTCTCTCCCGCGACTGGCAGATTGGCGGACGATCACTGGCGCAGCTCTACAACGAGAACTATCTGAAGGGTGGTTTTACCGCGACGGAGATCTGGAGCCCGATTACCTCCTACTACGACAATCTGGCCGCGCCGAACTCCGGTTTGATGTATGCCAACACACCCTGGTCCGGACACTATACCGTGCAGGGCGCGATTTGGGCGACAGCTCACACCACGCAGTTCGCACAACCTGGCTGGCATTATCTTGCAAACTCCTGCGGCGATCTGGCCGAAAAGGGAGACTACGTCTCGTTGAAGTCCGCGGAAGGCAACGATTGGAGCGTAGTGCTGCAGACCATTGACGCAACGCACGCGCAGACCTTGCATTTTCAGATTCAGGGCGGCCTCTCCATGGCAACGGTGCACGTCTGGGAGACGAACAGCCGCCATACGTTTGACCACGTCGCCGACGTTCCGGTGAACGATGCGGCATTCACGTACACTTTCGATCCGGATTCTCTCTACTCCCTCACCACCACCACCGGCCAGGCAAAGGGAGCAGTGGAGCCGCCGCCATCTGCTCCCTTTCCCTTCCCCTATCGTCAGGACTTCGAATCGACCGAGCTTCATCGCAGCCCGAAGTTCCTCTCCGATCAAGACGGCGCATTCGAGGTGCTCCCCTGCGAGGGCCGCACAGGTAAATGTTTGGAACAGCTCATCACCGAGCGCCCGATCCCCTGGGGACCTCTCCCCGACCCGTGGACTCTGGCAGGCGACGAGGGCTGGGAAGATTACAAGATCGATGCCGACGTCCGCATCGCCGACGAAGGCAGTGCCATGGTCATCGGCCGCATCGATTCGGCCGATGTGTTTCGCAACCACGATGCTCGCCTGCCCAGCGGTTACACGTTTCGCCTGCACAGCAACGGCGATTGGGAACTGCTCTCCTCCACCTATCGCCAGGTCACACGCACCCTGGCCCAGGGTCACGTAGCGCCGGCGGCAGACCAGTGGCACCATCTCGGGCTGCTGTTTGCGGGACCGCAAATCACTGCCAGCCTCGATGAAAAGCCAGTGGCGACTGTGCAGGACAGCAGCCACACGCACGGCATGTTCGGGATCGGTTCGGAGTGGAATCGCGCCCAGTTCGACAACCTGGCGGTCACTGTGGGGCGACCCTAATACCCCGCTCCAGCGCCATCGCTCAGTGACCGGGTTTCGTCAGGAACACCGTCATCTGCCGCACCCTGGCGTTCACATCATCCTTCTCCCCGCGACTGTAGGTCTGGAACAGAGCGAGCTCTCTCTTCCGGTCTTCGGGACGATTTAGATGTCGATAGGCATTGGCGAGCTGGTAATGCGCTGACGCGAACGCGGGCCGCAGCGCGACTGCCTTCTCCAGGGCCGCGACGCTCTCATCCCACCGCTGGCGTTCCGCCTCCACCATGCCTCTCTCGTACCAGGCGTCGGCCATACCTGGATTGACAGCGGTCGCCCGCCTCAGCAGCCCTTCCGCCGTCTCCAGTTCAGGTGCGGAGTGCGGGCGCTCCAGAATCTCATGCGCGGCGTAATAATCAGCGGCTGGGTTCTCAGGGTGCTTTGTTGCGAACTCCTGCAGGGCCGCGCACTCCCCATTGCCGGATGCAAATTCGCCGCAGGTGCGCCCCAGCATATCTGCATACATGCTGTTCTCCGGATCCTGCTGCAGCAATGCGGCAAACAGCTTAGCTGACTCCGGAAATTCCTTGCTGCCGAACAGCGCCACTCCCAGGGCCAGCTTCATCCGCGTGCTCTCTGGAAACTTCGAGACGCCATATGCCGCGGTGCGCTTCGCTTCATCCCAGGTCCAGTGACGCTGATACTCGACGCAAAGCGCGTACAGATTCGCTTCGCTGGGATCCTTCGCGACAGCCGCCTGATAGCGATGTACCGCCGCCAGCGAATTCCCCAGCTTCTCCTCGGCATCACCAGCAAGCGATTCTGCCTCTGCAGACATCTCGTTCTCAGGAATTCTGTCCAGCACCTGCACGGCCTGACGCGTCTGCCCAGCGTCCGTCAGAGCAACCCCCCAGTTGTACAGCAAGTCGGAGTCGCCCGGCTTGATTGCCGCTGCCCTGGCAAAGGCCTGCGCCGCAGCGCCCGGTTGATGCAGCAGCATATGGGCCTGTCCTAATTCTGAGAGCGCCTTTGCATTGCGGGGTTCGAGGCGGATGGACTTCTTCAGTTCAGCAGCCGCCTCGCGAGCGCTGCCGAGCTTCAGCCATGCACTTCCGAGATTCATGTGGTCGAGAGCAGACTCGGGAGCATCGCTGCAGGCACGCTGCAGATAAGGTATGGCTCGCGTCAGTTCGCCTCCTTCCGCATAAATCAATCCCAGCGCCTCATTCAACTGATCATTGCCCGGATAGCGGTCGACCAGCCGGCGCAGCACCGGCTCCGCCTCCTGCGGCCTGCCTGCGTCAACCGACGCGAGCGCCTGCCGAAACGCGCTTGCGTCTGCCGGAGTCATCGCCGATCGTCCAGCCGGAGCCTGGGCAGAAACGCTCGATGCCGACAGGGAAACGGTCAGGCAAAGACAGGCCAGTTGCCCCAGGCGACGAAAACTCCTCATTGCCGCCGAACAACGATGTGCACGGACGATGCGAATTCCTCGGGAGGCGGGACTCATGGCTGGGTGAAGAGATGCAAAGAGCCAGGACTCTCAAAAGAGCCCTGGCTCGCGGAAGATGATCGAACTCTCTTCGCTCTAAAAATAGTACTTCAGAGCAAGCTGCAGGAAGCGGGAGTTGGGCGTGAACTGGCCCATGTTGTGAGTGCTGGTGATCTGCCCGCCATTGGAGTTGATGCCGTTGCCCGGATTGTTGAAGGCCGGCGTGTTGAAGACATTGAAAGCGTCAGCGCGGAACTGCAGGTACTGGCTCTCAAACGTCGTGAAATTCTTGAACAGCGACATATTGATGCGCTCGTACCCAGGACCAACGATCTGGTTGCGAGCGGGACCCACGTAAGGCAGGATCGCGCTCGGTGCGGTAATCGGATTACCGACAGGATTCGAAGCCGTTTGCGTGTTCGGTATCGTGTTGCCCGGCAGAGGATTGGCGAAGGCGCACGGGTTATACCAATGCGTGATGTTCTTCGTGCTGCTGGCGCAGGTCGTTCCTGGATTCGAAGGATCGGGCGAGCCTCCGGCCTTGAACGGATCGTGAACGAGGAAAGCGCGCCGCGCATTCGGTCCATTGGCTCCCGAATTGTTCGGACCGATGCTGGTGGGCAATCCTGTCTGAGTGAAGAAAACCACATCGGTCGACCACCCACCCGCAAGTTCATTCACCAGAGTGTTGCTGTTGGCGAGATACTTTCTGCCTCGTCCGAACGGCAGTTCGTACTGGCCGTTGAAGGCTACGCGCTGGCGAACATCCCAGTCGGAGGTGGCGTATTCGCTGTTCATGGGCAGGTTCAGAGGCATGCGATACAGATTTCCACCGCCGTTCAGCGGCGTCTGCGTGTCATCCAGAGCATGTCCATACGTGTAGTCCGCCAGGAAAGACAACCCATTGGCATAGTGCTTCTGCACCGTCGTCTGCAGCGAGTTATAGCTGCTGACACCCTCGTGGTCGTCGAACTGCGATCCGCCAAAATCCGGGAAGGGGCGTTCATTATTACCGTTGTCGCTGGGTCCGACCAGTCCGGCGCGAGCATTCTGGTCTGGGAAACCCTCAAGATGACGGGAGTTGTTCCCGACATACCCGATGGTCCACGTCATCGTGTTCGACAGCGCATACTCGAAGGACAGGTTCCATTGCTGCGTATACGGCGTGTGGTAAAAGGGCTGAGCGCCAATCAGGCTCGGCGTCGAAGGGTTGGGATCCTTTGCCAATCCATTATCCCAGCCGGGCTGCGTCGAGAAGCCGTTGGCCAGATTGATTCCATAGAGCTGCCCGATGCTGGGGCAGTTGTTCGGCTTACACGTAGTCCGCGGGAAGTTCACCGAATACTGGAACGGATAGCTGTATCCCAGGTTCGGCGCTCCGCCAATGCTCTCCAGCCCGCCATAGAAGAGCCCGTAGCCGGTGCGCGCCACCAACCGGTTGCTGAGCTGCCAGGCAATGCCGGCGCGCGGAGCCAGCTGGCTGTACTGCGAGTGCACCAGGGAACGGTTTGCCGTGTACATCAGGTTGATGTTGTCTTTCGCCAGCAGCTTCAGGAATCCCGGCGCCAGATAATCGCTCTGCTGGCTGTTCGCCATAACGTAATTGGCCGTGCCGTGTCCCGGAGCCGTCGCCGTGGGATACCAAAGCGCCTGGTGATCGTGGCGTTCTTCCACCGGCTGGAAATATTCGTACCGCAGCCCATAATTGATGGTGAGCCGCGGGCTAAGCTTCCAGCTGTCCTGTATGTACCCGGCCTTGTACCAGCGCGTGTTGTCGATATTGAAGAACGCAGTAAGCCCGGCCGAGTTCATGGAACCGGGCGTTGTTCCCGCCGGCGATCCCGGAGGCACCACGTTATCCGCCAGCAGGTCGGCAGCTCCGGATCCGGTAAAGCTCACTCCCGGCGCACCGGTGTAGAAGCCGCTGAAGCTGTAGGTGCCATGCGGCGCAACCGGCGCCGTAGTGGCTACGCGCACATGCTCAAAATCGATCCCCGCTTTAATGGTGTGCTTCCCCACCACTTTGGTCAGGTCATCGACGATCTGAAAGACATTCTCGAATTCAATGGCCGGATACCACTGCGGACCACCAATCCCGCTCAGCCCGCTGATCGAGGTGCTTGGCAGGCCGCCATTGCCGGGCGTGTATGGAATGCCGCCCAGCCCGACCTGCGCGGAGACGTTGGTCTTGTAGCTCAGCGGCACCCATTCCGGATGTCCCCAGTTGTATCCGAATCGGAACGAATTGATGAGATTGGAGCTGAACTCATGCGTCTCGCTGAGGTCGTAGTTCTCTCCCATGTTCACGAACGCTCCGTCACCGCCATATCCGCCGCCGTCCAGAATGAACCCGAGCGGAGGATTATAGGTTCCGCGCTCGTTGTAGTAGCTGGCACGGAAAAACGCCTGGTCCTTTTGGCTCGGATCCCAGTCCAGACGAGCATCCCACGAGACCGTGTTGTCGCCGGTGCTGGTGTTCACGATGTAGTTGTTGTAGGTCTGCCCCGGCACGCCGTTGTTCGGCTGCGGATAGAGATTCAGGATCTTTTGCGCAAGCGGATCAATTTGATTCGGGCAGAGCACGTTCTGCTGCCCATTGCAGGTAAGCAGCGTGGCTCCCCCCGATCCCGGCTCATAGAGCGTCGTTGGCTTGCTTTGCCCCGTCAGATTCGTATTGAGCAGCTCGCTGAAATTTCCCTGGCGCATCAGCGCCGTCGGAACGGTATAGGTGCCCGTTGAAGGCGAGACAACCCGCAGAGCTTCGATGTCGGCGAACCAGAACAGCTTGTTCTTCCAGAACGGGCCGCCCAAAGTGCCGCCGAACTGGTTCTGATGATAGCCCGGCTGCTTCTGCGGGGCCCGGTTGAAATAGTCGCGGGCTACGCCAAGATCGGTGTTGCGGATGTACTCCCACAGGTCACCATGGATCTGATTCGTGCCGCTCTTGATGGCCGCATTCACCACCGCGCCCGCGGAGTGCCCAAACTCGGCATCATAGTCGCCCGTCTGCACTTTAAACTCGGCCAGCGCGTCCGGCGGAGGCTTTACGACATAGCTCGCACCGTTCAGAAAATCAACCTGATTGCTGTTGTTATCCACTCCGTCGAGGATGAAGTTGTTCTGTTCGGCGCGCAGCCCGTTGGCGTTGAAGTCCCCTCTGCCCTGTCCGCGCGAACCCTGCGCTTCCGTCACCCCGGCGGCCAGCTGCGCGATAAAAACATAATTGCGCAGCGCCAGCGGAGTCTCGTTGATCACAGCCGAAGACATCACCTGCCCGGTGGAGGCCTCTTCGGTCTGCATCAGCTGTGCTGCTCCGCCCTGAACCGTCACCGTCTGCGACACGCTGCCCGTGCGCAGCTTCAGATTGCTCTCCAGTGTCTGATTGACGTTGAGGACGAGATTGCTCTGCGTTACAGTTTCGAATCCCGGAGCAGTCACGGTGATCGAGTACGTCCCGATCTTCACCGGAGAGAAAACGTACATGCCGCTGTTGTTCGTCGCCCGGCGCAGGACCAGGCCAGTCTCCACATTCGTGAGCGTCACCTGGGCATTCGGGATCACCGCGCCCTGAGGGTCCGTGATCGTACCCGTGATCGTGCCCTGATCAGTTTGTCCGAACGCGGCGGAACCGCCGGCCAGAAATCCACAAACGAGAGCGATAGCAATCGCTATCCCAACGAAAGAAAACTCCTGAAACAGCCTCCGAAAAGTGTGCATGACACCTGCCCCCTTCTCTGGGAATTTGTAGGGTGAAGTGCGTAGCCGTGCGGTTCGTCCGGGTACGTTACCGCGATTGTGAACGTTAGTTCCTTAATGTAACCGCTGTCAAGTCCAAAAAAAAATGCCCGGCAACGGTGAACCGAGTTTCCATACTGGATTCAGCAAACACACAGAACGTCCACAGCGGCACATCTGCGCTCCGATCAGTCCTTCCCCACAGCCGCCACAGCGGTGGTCGATAGAGACTCGATGAATCTCACCCGTCGCGGATTTCTCAGCACGACGGCTAGCGCAATGCAGCAGTTCGACTTTGTCAATTGAGCGTCTCGCGATCGTCGAATCCCCTCACCCCCGTCATCAGCGGAGCATTGAAATCCGTGTAACAGAAAAGTATCGATGTAGACTGCACGACCCGCGGAATCCATGCTGCGCGTCCCTGACCGTCTCCTGGAAACTGACTCATCACTGTACGATGGGAACCGAAATCGAATCGAAATGATAGACACGCAACGAGTAGCAGTGAAGGACAGCGGCGCTGCGGGAGCCGACAAAGCGCAGGCTCTTTCGGCAGAACCATGAACAGAGACGAACGCATTCATATTGGATTCGAAGGGTTCAGGGTTGCGATTCTGCCTTTGGCCGGGGGGAAAATCAGCTCGATCCAGCTTGCCGGGCGCGAAATGCTCCAGGAGCCCTTGACCGGCAATTTCAGTCGCTCCAGGACAATGCCCTTTGACTCGGGCGATGCGAGCGGCTGGGATGAGTGTCTGCCGTCGGTCGCGCCTTGCCGGGTGCGAACGGACGGGGGCACTGCTGTGATTCCAGATCATGGCGACCTGTGGCGCGTTGCATGGCAGATCCTGGAAACAGCAGCGACGCGGTGCACGATGCTCGCAAAGTGCTTTTCTTTGCCTCTTGAACTGGTGCGGACTGCAACAGCGGAACGGATCGACGCCGTGTTCCGCATCCGCCTTGACTACCGTATCCGCAATATCGGAGCACACACAACGCCCTGGGCGTGGTCCGCGCATCCGTTATTTGCCGTTCAGCCTGGCGATCGCATCCTGTTACCCGAATCGGTCAAGTCACTCCGAGTTGAGGCATCGGGTGGAGGACGGTTGAGCGGCTGTGTTGTTCGCTGGCCGATCGACAGCATCTCCGCGGGCCTTCAAGGAAACCTGAGCATCGCACAATCGCCCAACTCTGAAATCGGCGACAAGCTGTTTGCCGGTCCCCTTCATGGCGCGGAGAACTGGGCTGTGCTGGAGCGACACTCAGCCCATGTGCGCATCCGCGTGACCTTCGATCCGGCAGCCAATCCTTTCTTAGGACTTTGGCTCTGCTATGGAGGCTGGCCGTTACGTCCGGGACCAAAGCAGATGTGCGTCGCGCTGGAACCGTCGACCAGCCCGGTGGACTCCCTCGCGTCCACAGGAAAATGGCAGCGGCTGCTGGAGCCGGGCGAGAGTTTCGCGTGGACCATGACGGTCGAATTGCAACAGATCTGATCTGCTAATGAACTCGACCTGACGGTGCAGTTTCCCACGGTGGCGAAGAATCGCGCATCTGAGGCCTCGCTCCCAGCTCGCGAATGCGGAGGTGATTGTCGTACCGTTGCAGTTTCGACTCTCGGCTGAGACATCAAGGCACAGATAAGATAACTTGGCCCACATGATTTCGGTCGTAAAAATCTTGAGCGTTTCCAAAGCCGATATATTTGCCATACCAATGAGTTGGTGAAATCTGACATTGACGGGTCGAGCAAACGGCTTCACGATAAAACCGCCTGACGAATTCGACGCACTGATATTCGAACCCCATCTTGGCCGGCTGATGTTTGCGACCCGGCGGAATCAACAACTAATACAGGCGGCGTCTCACAGGACGACAGGTAACCGGTGTCGCTCCCATTCGAGTCGGCGCGCCGATTGTTTCACTGCATTGGAGTTCTTGCCCCGGCGCCGCGGCACTCATAATGAAAGCGAGGAGAGTAGTCAAACCTAAGACCCAATGGCCGAGAGCCATGGCGCCGAAAGGACCCTTCCGGATGAGGACCGGTTCCGGCGCCAGGAGGCAAAAAGTGAGCACCAGCACAAAGGTTTAGAAGTAGACCTTCCCACCGAACTGGAACACACGCGGATCAGCGGTG
Organism: Acidobacteriaceae bacterium; assembly: GCA_035295245.1. Taxonomy (GTDB): domain Bacteria; phylum Acidobacteriota; class Terriglobia; order Terriglobales; family Acidobacteriaceae; genus Palsa-343. The sequence continues at coordinate 11,202 of DATGJK010000020.1, read as the reverse complement.
GCGTTGATCTGTCCAAAGGATGAGTCCCTCAGGCCCAGGTCGACGCCGGTAAACTGTGTGTGATTGAATGCGTTAAACGCCGCTGCCCGGAACTGAAAGCCAGCGCGCTCTCCGAAGTGGAAATCTTTGAACACGGAGAGCGACCATGCATCCCGCCCAGGCCCTTTGATGCTGTTCCTCGGCTCATTTCCCCATGTGAGCGGAGCCGGCATGGAGAATGCATCCGTCGCAAACCAGTTTTTGAAGCTGTGCGGATACGTGACCAAGCCATTCAGGTTGACGTGGTTGGTCGTGCCTCCGCCGAAGCCCAGATTGTCAAAGGGAGTATTGACGGTGAGAGGATTTCCAGTCTGCATCGACGAGATACCGGAAACCGTCCAGCCTCCCAGCAGATTCCTCGTAGTCGCGCCTGCACTCGCGAAGAACGGCACGCTGTAATCGAAATTGAGGGAGGCGACCTGGCGTCGGTCAAAGCCGGCCGTCCCGTACGTATAACGCGGATTCATGGGATTGTCGATGTTATTGAATAGCTGCCCATCGATCACATCCCAGGCATGCGAGTAGGTATATGCAAGATCAACCGAGAGGCCGTGGAATGACGTCGCCCGGATCGTTGCCTGCAGCCCTTCATAGTGAGAGTTTCCTTCGTCTTCCACCAGGTTGATCGTGTTAAAGCCACGATACGGGCGATCATAGTCGGCATCGTAGCCGCTGGTACCTCCGCAGTTCCTGCCGCAAATGTTGATGCGGTTAGGATCGTTGACCGGTACCGTATTGATCTGCACGGTCTGCGACAGGTGGCTGGCAGTATTACCCACAAAGCCCAGCGTTGCCACCATGTTGCTCCGCAGCTGATGCTGGATGCCAAGATTGAACTGATAAACATCGGTGATCGGCAGATTCGTCTGCACGCCGGTGAACCCCTGCGGCGTGGTGGGCGATTTGCCGGCGTTTGCTCCGGTCGTCCAGGCGATGGCGGGATTATCGAGGTACGGGAAATTCGTCTGGGCACTGTTACTGAACGGTGCATTGGCGCCCATGTTGTACTCTTCGTTGCCGGCGTTCTCCTCGAAGTAGATCCCCCCTCCGCCGCGCAGAATCGTCCTTCCATTTCCGAACAGATCGTACTCGAAGCCGAGCCTCGGGGCGATATTGTCCCAGTGATTGGTCACCAGGCCTTTGGGAATTCCATTTCGTCCAGCGAGACCGATCCCATTCAAATAGAACGGGACATTGGACAATGCAATTCCGGAGACCGTGCCGAATCCCGGTCCGCTGGTGTTCAGAGCGCCGCTGGTCGGTGAAGTGAATTGTGCGGCATTTGCCGGGTTATAGAGGTAAGGATAGAAATTCGACAAACGATCATTCTGATCGTAGGCGTGGGGCAGGCCTTCCCAGCGAAGCCCCAGATTGAGGGTCAGCCGGCGGTTCACGCGCCAGTCGTCCATCCCGAACAGGTCGTATCTGTTGTTGATGATGTTAACGAAGTCCTGGATTTGCGCCTGGCTGAAGTCGTGGGCAAAGCCCAGCAGCATATCCGCCAGTCCAACGCCCGTCGCTGATCCATCGAAATGGTAAGTTCCAGAGGTATTGGTGAAGATCTGCTGCTTCTTGCCGGTGTACATGTATTCAACGCCAAACTTGAAGCTGTGCGCGCCGTGCGTGAGGGAGATGTTGTCCCACCATGCATTGCTCCGCCACCAGTTCTGCCAGGGCCAGTTTCCATTGTCCATGCTGACACCGTACGGCGTGCTGAAGTCCATGCCCGGCACCTTGTTGATTTTGTTGGCGTCGGCGAACAGGGGCGTGTAGCTGTAACCTGAGGGCACCTGCCATTTTCCAGTGTTACCGATCGTGATATTGTTCCCGGTCGTGTTGTATCCAACTTCGTTCAGCAGGTTGGCGCTGATGGTATCCGTCCAGCGCACAACGCCCTGCCAGGAAGGTACGGTCTCCAGCGATCCGATGGTCGGATAGGTGTTGCCGGTCCAGGAAACGATCGGCGCCTGCTGCGTCGCCGAATCCCAGATCAGGCTGCCCATGACACGCTGCTTCTCGCTGAACTGGTGGTCGATCCGGGCAATTTCTTCGCGGTACGGCGTGACCGTGTTCGCCGATGAAAAATAGTGATTCCCGTCGGACGTGTTGGGGGGCGGCATATAACCGGCCTTGAGGTAGGCAGCGGTGGTCGGGTCGATGAGGTTGGCTGGAATCGTATTGTTCGGGAACGGCTGCCCCGGAGTCAATCCGTCGGCAGCGAATTTCGCGATCGCGTTGGGGTCTTTCGTTTGGGGCACATCGATGGTGCCCAGGCCGTTCATGTTCCCGCCATACTGCGCAGCGGTGGGCACCGTGTGGTAAATGCTGCCGCCCTCAATGAGCTTTCTCCACTCCATGTTGTAGAAGAAGAAGGTCTTCGGGTTGCTGGACCTGAACTGTACCGGCCCGCCACCGTTGAACCCATACGCGTTGTAGCGCAGTTCGGGCTTCTTGGGATTCGCAACTTGCTTGGATAGATAGGAAAAGGCGTCAAAAGCGTCGTTGCGGTTATACTCCCATGCGCTGGCGTGGAACTTTTTACTACCGCTCTTGATCTCCATGCTGGTCATGCCGCCTGAGCTGTTTCCCTCGTCAGCGGCGTAGTTGCTGGTCTGGATTTTGAACTCCCCAATCGCATCCTGCGAAGGCGAGACCAGCAGAATGCCGCCACCGCCGCGGTCATACGCCTCACCGCCATCGATCTGCCAGTTGTTGGCGTCCTGCCGCATTCCATTGAAGTAAATGCTCCGGTTCTGCCACTGCGCGCCGGGAAGATCGAAGTCCGGCATATTGGAAGAAGCGCCGGGAACTAACTCTGTCAGCTGGAGAATATTGCGCCCGTTGGTGGAGAGATTATCGATCTGCCGGCTGGTAATGGTCTGGCTGATATCGCTCGTATCCGTCTGCACCTCGACGGCATTAGCTTCCACTGTGACGCTTTGCCCTACCGCGCCGACCTGGAGGCTGATATCAATCCGAACAACGGAGGCCACATTGAGCGTGATGTTGTTCTGCTGGTAGGTTTTGAATCCCGTCGCCTGGACCTCGATTCGGTAAATCCCTACTTCGAGATCCGGGGCACTGTAGAAGCCGGAGCTGTTGCTGGTGGTGGTTCGGACGAACCCGTTGGCTTCATTCGTCAGCGTGATCCGGGCGTCCTGGACTACGGCTCCCGTCGGATCGGTCACGGTGCCCTGGATGGTCGCAGCCGACTGGCCATAGGTTGCGGTACCCAGCCAGGCCACTCCGATGACCAGCACGAAGGTGACCCGCAACAACAGAGAGATGCATCTTTGAGCAATGATTTTGTGCACTGTGTCTCCTCAAATGATCCGTTCCCGGCAATTTTGTGCGTGTATGTGGAAGACCGGCCTCGCCAGTGCCAGCACGCTTGCTCACAATGGGCAGCAATTCGAAACCGTTCCGTGTCGTACTTCAACTCCGGAAGGATTCCATCAGTCTTTATTCACGCTGTGTAGGGGTGTCACGGTGGCATGTCACCGTGAGTCACGGAGAAAATGATTTGAACGGGTCAGGAGAATTCCAGAATTCATACCCTTGCACCCGTAGAGTGCGAGGTTGGCGGATAGCAGTGACCACCTGACCGGAGGGCAGGCGTTGAGGGCGCGCCTGTTCCCTGCTCTGCTGGAAGGAGAAGGTCTATCTGCGCACAATTTGATACGCAAAGATGGAAATTCCGGCAGGGGCCGCCGCTCAGGATGAGCCGGCGCATTACTTCGCCTCGTCGATGACCTCGATAGCCCTGACTTCCGCGTAATTGATCTTCGGGGAAAACGAGATCAGCAGCTTTCCCTGACCGTTCGGATGCAGGCCATGAAATTCGCGGACAACTGGGACAAAGGCTCCGCCACCGGCCTGATAAATGTCGAAATTCTGAAGCAGCGTCATCCCATTGCAGGTGACGTCAAATACGCGGCAGCCTGCACCGTGGCAATCCGCTGCCCGGACCTGAGGAGTGAAAAACGACTCCATAAAGTGAAGTCGGACGGTGTAAGTCCCGGGAGGCACCGGAATCGCGTAGCTGAAATTCCCGTGGCGCTCGCCGGCATAAAACGCGGGAATGACCGATCCAGGCTGGGGAGCTACAAAGAAGGTCCGCCCGAAGATAAAGTAGCGGTCTCCGCTCCAGCGCATGCCATCGGAGTCCACGAGACCCGAACGAAGAGCGGCGATCCGAATCGGTTTCAGTCTTCCCTGTGTGCCTGGCGTCAATTCGATCGCACTGACGAAAGCGGGCTGGCCCCAGACCGTACTAAAGTTGAGATGGAGCACGCCATCGTCTCCAGGGCGCAAATCCCTGAAGACGCGGACATCGACCGCGGAAGCGCCTCCGTCGGCAATCGGATCGAAATCAACCAGCAAAGGATGCCCATTCGCTTCGACGTTGAAGTGGCGTTGATTCTGAGCGTCGTTCTCCGTATCGAGAGCAGTCTGGCGCAGGGGATCGGCGAAAAAAAGCCTCAGCTCGTACACACCGGGATTCAGCGGGATGTTGTAGTGAAACTCGCGCTCCGCTTGTGGGGCCACATCACTCCCCGAGCGGGCTTCCCGGATGTTTCGGAATAGAGCCTCGTCAGCGACGGGAGGGAAAAAGCTCTGCGGGCCCGGTCGTACAACACCGCCCTGAAAGTAGCGATCTGAGGCCCAGCGGTGGCCCCACGCGTCCACGCTGGAAGACCCCGTTTGGCCAGCGGCAATGCGGACTTCGCCGATGCCGGCTGCTGCAGGGAGTGGCGCAGTCTTTCCCTGGTTCTCCGTCGAAACCTGCGGCGTGGGAGAAATCGAGCCCGCCGGGATGACCGGCAGACGGTGACCGGACGGACCCGGCTTAAGCAGATACAGCACATCCAGAAGAAGGACTCCCAGCACAAGTGAACCGGCGAGAACTAGTCCGACTGGCAGCTGAGTTCTGCTCCGCGCTGGCGACGGAACGGCTGTGAGTCTCGGCGGTGCCTCCGTGGAACGAGCGTCGAAAACTGGGACATATTGTCCCTTCGGAATGGTAATGACGATCGGCTCATCTCTTCCTTCGTTGGCAAAATGATGTTCCAGCTTCATGCGCAGGACACGGGCCTGGGAACGGACGATATTGTCATCGTTCGGGTTGTATCCCGCGGGGCGGCCGTACACGTACATTCCGATTTGCTGTTCGGTCGCCTCTTCCGGCTTGTTCTCGAGTGCGCAACGACAGACGTGGAGGAAGAAAGCTCTCAGCCGCGGCGATTTTGCGAGCGTTATGCTGCCGGCGACACGGTGCACCAATTCCTCACGCGGGTCAGGAAATTCAGCGGGCCGCTCTTTTGGGGGCATGACGGTGAGGAAATCCGGGGCTGCCATGAAGTGAGGCTCTCCTGTAAACGTTTACCTGCGGTTAGGCCGCGTAGACAATTTAGTTATCGGGAGTGTAGGTCGCAGATCATTGTCTACCTAAAACGATAACTAGACAACGTCTTTTTCTCCTGACCGGAGCTTTCGCACCGCTTCAAAACATCGTCATAACTGACTCTTTTTCCTTCACATTATCGATGGATGACGAGCAGTTTTCTCGATCATTCGCCAGATTCGTAATGGTTGATCTCGATTGCCAGATCCTGTCCGGCTTTGCGTGCGCCAGATGCCTGCCAAATCAATATCCTTGTCAATGGAAAGTACTGGCAGATCCCGGCTGCGCCGGCCCGCGCTCCGCCGCCCATTGCGGCTCACTTCGGAGCGGAACCGTGACCCCCTGCCTGAGGTTGGGATTCGACCTGATGCATTTGCTCGCGCAGCGATTGCGCCGTGGCGTTCTGCAATTTTTGCGTCTGCTCCAGTTCAGACCTCGCTTCGGCTTTCTGGCCCACTGATTGATAGAACCGTCCCAGACGCCAATGCACTGCCGGATCGCTCGGGTTGAGCTTCTCGGCCGCCTTAAGCTCGCGCAGAGCGTCGTCTTTACGCCCCTGCTGGTCGTAGATAATGCCCAGATCGAGATGCGCCACGGCGATCGAAGGCAAAATCCGGATCGCGTGCTCGAGGCATGGTGCTGCCACATCTGCATGATCCAGGCGAAGCTCCGTATCGCCAAGATATGCAAGCGCGAGAGGATGATCGGGCGCATTAGTAAGCTCAGCCTCAAATTCTCTTTTCGATTCTTCGAACTTCAGGTCTTTCCAAAGCAGATATCCGTAACCGAAATGCACGTTTGGCAATGCAGGGTTCGCTTTGATCGCCGCCTGAAATTGCTCGAGCGCGCCGGCATCATTTTTCAATTCGTCGTCGGCTTCCCCAGCGAGCATATCGGCCTCGGCCGATTCTGGATTGATGGTCAGGATTTCATGGTAAGTATCGAGAACACATTGATATTGTTTCGACCAGAGGCAACTGTGAGCGAGCAGCATGCGCAGGGAGAGGTTCTGAGGATCAGCGGCTGCAGCTTCTTTCAGGTAAGGCACAGCTCTGGCATAGTCGCCCAATCCATAACGGGCCAGCCCCAGCAAGGTCACAAGCCGGAGTGCCTCCGGCGATCCTTTCGGATTCGCTCCGAGCAGTGTTTCGAAAATTGTGGCGGCTGAACGGAGATCCCCGCTTTTGTAATAAGCAAGTCCGAGGTTCATGCGCAGTCCAGGCATCGCCGGATTGAGGGCCAACGCTTTGCGATACAGGGGAATCGCCTCGTCATAATGCCCCTGTCGCGCTTCCAGCAGACCCAGGTGCGCAGGAGCCTCAGCATCCGCGGGATCGGACCTCGCAATTGCCTGCCATGCCGTCTCAGCGTCGCTGATGTGGCCCTGCTGTTCCAAGGCCAATGCGGTTGATCGCGAGGCATCGTTGGCAGTGCGAACCTGCGCAATACACGTCACATGGAAGATGAGCAAGCCGAGAGCGCTGGCAAGAAGTCCCGGCATGTGCCGCTTCACGTGCATTCTCCGCAAACAGTGTAGGGTAACTTGCAACCTGGCTAGTAATCCAGGGCTCCGTTCTCTGGCTTCTATCCAGGAAGCCCGAACACCTATTCAAACGTAATCGCGTATTCCCGGTGTGGTTCAAGCCGCACGCGCCAGACGCCGTCCGACTCCGTTGTCGGGACGACGCGGCCAGCCGCTTCAATCCGTGCAATGCGCTGCCTGCGCGGCGGCCGCAGTCTGAATTGGCCGATGACGCCCGGTCGCAAGACCGCGGAAACCGCGCGGCCTCCCTTCCACGACGCGTCCACCTCGACATCGCCACGGGCTCTGAGCCCATGAAAACTCCGATCTGGCCAGGCGGTTGGCAGCGCCGGCAAAATTGCGATCACTCCGGAGTGGCTTTGCAGGAGCATCTGGCCAATGCCGGAGGCTCCGCCGAAATTGGCATCGATCTGGAAAAACCGCCGGTTGGCATTGAGCAGACTCTCGGACGAGGTCGAGAGAAGGCACTGGATGCGCCGATACGCGCGATCTCCGTCCTCAAGCCTGGCCCAGAGATTGACGTACCATGCTGCGGGCCAGCCGCTCTTGCCGGCGCCATGATCCTCTCTGCTCTGGAGTGAAATGCGCGCGGCGTTCGCCAGTGCGGGCGTGCCGCGCAGCGTGATCTCATCGGCGGGAAACAGAGCGAACAAATGCGAGACGTGGCCCACTCCAGGTTCGTTCTCGGTGTAGTCCTCGCTCCATTCCTGTAATTGGCCATACTTTCCAATCCTGAGATCCGGGATACGCTTGAGCGCGGCTTCAAGCCTGGCGCGGTAACCGGCGTCAATTCCAAGAATGTTTCCGGCGTCGATAGTGGCATGGAAGAGCGTGTAAATGATCTCGTAATCCATGGTGGCGCCTACCGTCTGCCGGCCAATGGTCCCATCCGCCATGCGATAGCTGTTCTCCGGTGAATAGGACGGATTCGTAACCAGATGGCCCTTGCCATCATCGACGAGAAAGTCGAGGAGAAAGCGCGAAGCTTCCTTCATGACGGGGTAAGCCTCGCCGCGCAGGAAAGCGCGATCGAGACCATATTGGTAGTGATCCCAGAAGTGGAGCGCCAGCCACGCGCCGCCCATAGGCCAGACGCCGACGTAGCCATAATCGACGGGGGCTGTATCGCCCCAGGCGTCGATATTGTGATGAAACACGAAGCCGCCGGCACCGTACATTTCTTTTGCCGTGCGGCGGCCACTGTCCATCGACATTTTCACCAGATCGAACAGTGGCCCGGTGGTCTCCGGAAGGTTGCCGACTTCGGCCGGCCAGTAGTTCATTTCGAGATTGATGTTCGTGGTGTATTTACTGTCCCATGGCGGCGCCATGCTCTCGTTCCAGATGCACTGCAAGTTCGCCGCCATCGTGCCTGGACGGCTGCTTCCCATCAGCAGATACCTGCCGAACTGGAAGTAGAGTGCGGCGAGACCGGGATCATCCTGGCCCTCCCTTACACGCGCGAGCCGCTCATCGGTGGGCAAATTTACAATCGAGGTGTCGCTCGCGGGAGGCGCAAGCTCCAGATCTACGCGACGGAAAAGCCTCTCGTGATCCGCCAGGTGCCGGGCCTTGAGGGCGGAATACGGGCTGGCCGCGCGCAGCATGTACTGCGCACAACTTTTAGCCGGATCGCCACCGCGGTAATTCGTGCCTGCAACCAGAAGAAGAGTCGATGCATTGGCGTTGGACACAACCACGTCGCTGCCAGAAACCTTCGTTTGACCCCCGTCGTTCATCGCCCGCAGGAGAGCGCGGAACTTTACGCCGGTCGGTTGCAGATTGGCCTTTTCGGCTTCGAGCTTTTCTCCCGTCAGCCGCGGAGTAATCCAGAAGCTGGTGTGCGCTTTGGCCTCGCCTTCAAGGATCACGCGATTCGGCGCCGCCGTTGTGGTCCGGCTATCCTGCGATCGCGAGAGCGTCACATGAAACGACAAGCGGCCGGGTTTGTCACAGGCCAGGTGAACGACGAGCACCTGATCCGGCGCGGAGGAAAACATCTCGCGGGTGCAGGCAGCATCGCCCAAGCGATATGTGATGCGCACGATGCCCTTCGCCAGATTCAATTCGCGGCGATAGTCACTGGCGCTATCCTGGCCGGAAAACACGATGTTCAGATCTCCCAGCGGCTGGTACATCGGCTGACGGTTAGGGATGCCGAGCATATCCTTGTCTTCAAGAGCTTCAGCTTCACGAGGCTTGCCCTCAAAAAGCAGCTTGCGTACCTCCGGCAGAGCCTTCAGCGCATCTGGATTGAGACGAATTCCGCCTTTTCTGCCATTCCAGATGGTGTCTTCATTGAGCTGGATGTGCTCATTGCTGACTCCGCCAAAGACCATTCCTCCCAACCTTCCATTTCCGATGGGCAGCGCATCGCCCCATCGCCGCGCCGGGTGCTGGTACCAGAGCATAGGGTCAGCCGCCGACATCGAAGCCGGGATTGCGACAGTCAGCAGCAGAATCGAGCAGTAAAAGATATTGCGCATAGCGATCCCCTTCCAAGATGAAGAAAGCAGCTGCGTTACTGCGATTGATTTCACCGCGTCGCAGTCAGCACTTCGGCAAGGCATTGCGAACGTGCCCGGACGCCATGATTGCCCGATCAGCCCATTCAATCGGCTTGTGAAAACCGAGCTTCAGGTGGATGTCAACCGGTCTTCCGCTCGGCAAATGCATTTCGCAGGTTGCTGTGCCTCGCTGGAGAGGCGTCGCTAACACTCCAGCGGGCGCGGCGATCTCTTCAATACCGTGGCGGGCGATCAGTGTAATGTCCTGGTCGCGGAGCGAGGTCACAGTCAAGTCGACAATTCTGGAATCCATGTTCCACGCAAGCTTGTTAACTCGCGAACAGGTGCGGGCGAGGATTCCGTTGATCGATCCCCTGACGAGCGCCTCGGGAAGAGCGGGGAGCACTTCGATAACACCGGGGCGAGAGTACAGTAGCATTTCCATCACGATTGCGGGAATTCCGGCTTGCGCATCCGGCACAGGCACGCCGTAAGGCTCTCGCGAACACCGGAGGGCGGCACTGACGTAGCCCTGCTCAATCAATTGGCGCAGTTGGACATCCACGATGACGTTGTCTTTGAGCCGCGCACCGACCAGCGCGCGATGGCAGCGAGCGTAAGCAGCCAGAGTTTCGCCGGCGACGGAACTCGCTAACGTGTCGAACGTGCGCCGGCGGTTTGCGATCTCCGCGGCTCGCGCCAGTTGCGGAGTGCGGTCCGGATCGATTTCGTCGCCCGGCCAGGCACCGTAAAGATGAGAAATATGGCGATGGTTGTAATGCTCTTCGAGCGTGGGCCACGACCATTCCTTCAGGGTGCCGTCCAGTTCGAGCAGGCACGGCGGCATCCTGGCCAGCATGGCCTTCCATTTCGGCACGCTCGCGGTGTCGCTGCCCAGAATCTCAGATGCCCGGATTAAGTTGGACAGGACCTCCCGGCACACCACGATATCCATCGTGGCATTGATCAGCGCGGGTCCTGACGGGTCTGTGCTGCGGGGCACATTCTCCGGTGAGATGGATGGGACGAAGACATAGTTCCCGTTCTTATCCGTCTCCGTCAGGAAATTTTCGTAGAACTGCGCGAGATCCTTATATGCAGGCGCCACGCGACGACGGAGAAATTCCACGTCTCCGGTGACCAGGTAATGGTCCCAGAACGGGCGCATGCGCCATCCCCCGGCGGAAATCCAGTAAGGCCAGATTCCGATTCCGGACCTGCCGGTGTAATAGAAGTTAGCGCCGACTCCTTTGTCCGGATAGAGGGGATACGAAGCGCCGTTCAGGCCGAAGATATTCCTGGCGTTCGCCCGGCAATCCGGAGCCAGGCTTTCCATCCAGTTGAAATAGGCCTCCATGCCTTCCCGCAAATCACCTTGCACAGCACCCGCGGTTTGCAAGTCGATGGTGGAGTTGATCTCGGCGGCGATGCCTGGATATTGGCCGCTGTTGAGGATGAACCAATGCCGGCCCATTTCGAAAATCTTCTCCAGCAGCGCGGGCGAGTAATCCGGCCGCGATCGCTGATCGGAAAGGAGCTCCTCAGCAGACATGCCAAATTGCGCAGCGCCGCCGAAATCCACCGTGACGCGGTTGAGGGCCTCCGATTGAACATTGCGGTGTCGCTCGAGGATCGCGTCATAGTCCGGAGTCAGCTGATCAACAGCCTTCAGCAGAGCTTCGACCTGGGCCTCATCGTAGTCGGGAAAA
>DATGJK010000019.1:0-2256 GCA_035295245.1 Acidobacteriaceae bacterium | reverse complement strand
AGCGCGACGGGCACGGCGGGTCGGGGGGCGGGGAGGGCGAGGCGGATCGCGCCGAAGAGGAGACCAGCAGCGATGGGCGTGAGTCCGGCGAGGACGACGTATTTCGCTCGTTCGGGTGCGGCGGAGCGCAGGTGAATGGCGGCGGCGACGGTTGCGGGGAAGAGCAGGAGGAGGAAGGTCATGCCCCAGGGTCCGGCGAGAGAGGCGGTCTGAACGAAGGGCAGGAAATGAAGCTGGGTGTAGGCGAGGCTGAGCGAGGTTCCATGAGGCCACGTGAGATTGCGCACGTATTCGTACGTGACCTCGGCGGCGGGGAAGGCGAAGATCGCGAGCAGCGCGCGGCCGCGCACGATGAGCGCGCGGAAGAGGAGGACGGCGAGCGCGAAGACGAGGCCAGCCATGCCGATTCCGGAGAGCCATGCGGAAACGGGGACGCCGACCACGTGGAAGTAGTGCCACATGTTGAGGTATCCGGCGGACCACGCGACGAACGCGACGGCGGCGGCGAGGCGCGCCGAGCAACGCGGGGCAAGCCAGAGCACGGGGAGGGGCGCGATCCACATCAGCGGCCAGCGGGGTTCGAGGCCGTTGCCGAGGTACGCCAGGGCAGCGGTGGTGGCGCAGGCGAGGACGGCGGCGAGGAAGCGGCGGCTATTTGCGGATGCCATGGAGGTATCTCCGGAAAGAGCGATGACAGAGGGCCCGGAATTCTTCGGCAGTGCCGCCGAAGCGGCGGCCGATCCAGAGCATCACGAGGCCCTGGAGCAGCGCGCCTGATTCAAAGGTGATTTCCCAGGGATCTTCGCGGCGGAGGAGGCCGGCGTCGATGCCCCGCTGAATGATGGCGCTGGCAATGCCGGCGGTGGGGGAGGCTCCGGACTTGAAGTCGGCGGGGAACTGGCGGGCGCCGGGGCGCGGGCGCAGGAACATGAGCTCGAAGAGATGCGGGTTGGCGAGGGCGAAGTCGAGATTGAGGTCGAGCAGTGTAGCGAGGGTGTCCTCGAGGGAGTTGAAATGCAGGTCCTTCGGCTTCGCTCCACTTCGTTTCGCTGCGCTCAGGATGACAGAACTTTTTGATGGGGCGGCTTCGGGTAGCATCGACTTTGCTTCGCTGCGTGAAGCCTCGCTCAGGATGGCAGAGCTTTTGAGCACCGCAGCGAATTCGGCGAAGCCCTGGTCGGCGATAGCGTTGAGCAGGCCGTCGCGGTCGGGGAAGTGGCGATAGAGCGCCATGGGGGTGATGCCGACGGCTTTGGCGACGGCGCGCATGGTGACGGCGGCGGCGCCGCGGCGATCGAGGATGCGCCGGGCGTGATGGAGGATGCGATCGGCGGTGGAGAGAGTATGCATGTGTACGGCGTATACGCAACGAAGTATACGGCGTATACACAAAAACGCGCAAGAGGGGGCTGGTGGCTTTATGCCTGCAAAGGCGGGAGACCCATTCCACTCCGCACCTGCGGTGCTCCGCTCAGGGCAGGCTTTGGCTCACCCGTTTGCTGATCCGGGCCATGCAAGAATGGCAGTCAGCCCATGAACAAAACTCCTCGCACTGTGATCCAGGTTGCCGGCATCCGGAAGACCTACGGGGGGACGGTAGCCGTTTCGGACGTCTCGTTCGAGGTGCACGAGGGAGAAATCTTCGGGCTGATTGGGCCGAACGGCGCGGGCAAGACGACCACCATGGAATGCGTGGAGGGCGTGCGCCGGCCGGACAGCGGCGCCATTTCCATCCTGGGGCTGGATCCGGCGCGCGATGTGTATGCATTGCAGAACCGGATGGGCGTGCAGCTGCAGGAGGCGCAGCTGCAGAAGAGGATCAAGGTCTGGGAGGCGTTGGACCTGTGGGCGTCGCTCTACGCGAAATCGGTGGACGGCGACCGGCTGCTCGAGCAGCTGGGGTTGGCGAGCAAGCGCAACGCGTGGTTCATGACACTTTCCGGCGGGCAGAAGCAGCGGCTGTTTATCGCTCTGGCGCTGATCAACGATCCGGAGGTCGTGTTTCTGGATGAGCTGACCACGGGGCTGGATCCGCAGGCGAGGCGGGCGATCTGGGATCTGGTGCGGGGCATTCGCGACCGCGGCAAGACGGTGCTGATGACAACCCATTTGATGGAAGAGGCGGAGCGCCTGTGCGACCGGGTGGCGATCATCGAGCGCGGGCGGATTATCGACAGCGGCACTCCGGAGGAACTGGTGCGGCGGCATTGTCCCGCGCGCACGGTGGTGCTGACCACGGACAATCCGCTGGCTGAA
>DATGJK010000018.1:0-4113 GCA_035295245.1 Acidobacteriaceae bacterium | reverse complement strand
AAGGCGGGGAGATTTGGGCATGTGCCAAAAAGCCGCGCAGGGCGGGCAGTCCTCCGAACGAGAGGGCGTCTGTTGCCCGCCCTTTCTGCAGGAGGAATCGGCACAAACTGCCTAACAATGAGGCAGTTTGGTTTCGTGAATCGATATGTTCGCCCAAAGGTAATTTGCTGGATTCATCGACTCCCGATCGGGAATGAGTCAGCCGATGAACGCTTCCTGCTCCGCATCAGGCATGGAGCTGACCGGGCGCGCCGAACTCGCCGATTGAGGAGCGCTGCCTTTGGTTACTGTCTGCCGGGAGAGGCGGCGGAGGTGGGCTCAATGACGATTTCGCCGAGCATGTCCTTGTGCCCCTTGCCGCAAAGGATGCTGCAGCGCATGGGGTACGTGCCGGGGGTTTGGGCCAGGAAACGGATGGGGGCGGGCTTGCCCGGCTGAACCGGTTCATTGATGCCGAGGCCCGGAATGCCAAGACCATGTTCGACGTCCGCCGTGGAGACGACCAGTTCCACCCGCGCTCCCTGCGGGACAACGATGCGGGCCGGGACGATCGCCCATTTTTTCATCACGACTTTGATCACGGTATTCGGCGGGCCGGAGTACGACGGCGTGCGTTTGCCGCAGCCAGTGGCCATGAGAAATCCGACAAAAACACTCGCTTTTGCGACGATCCCCAGCCGCCATTTAGAATGAACGGTGAAGCGAGGCTCTGGGGCATCCCTTGAAATTCTGAAGCCAAACATGTCCTCTTCCATCCAATCACAGGGAACGGCTGAAGTTCATCCTGACGTGCTGCTCGTGGAGCGGGCGCGGCAGGGCGATATGGCGGCGTTCGAGAAGCTGGTGCGACAGTACGAGCGCCAGGTTTTTCGCATCGCACAGCATATCGTCCAGAACCGCGAGGACGCCGAAGATGTGGTGCAGGATGCGTTCCTGAAGGCGTACGAAAAACTGGACCAGTTCCAGGGAAATTCGAAGTTCTATACGTGGCTGGTGCGCATCGCAGTGAATGAAGCGCTGATGCGGTTGCGCAAGCGGCGTACGGGCAAGATGGTCTCGATTGACGAAGACGTGGAAACCGAAGAAGGATCGGTACCACGCGATTTGGCCGACTGGAGCCCCGATCCGGAGGCGATGTACGGCCAGTCAGAGATGGCGGATATCCTGCGCAAGACCATACAGGGATTGCCGCCGGGATTCAGGGTGGTGTTTGTGCTGCGCGATGTGGAAGGGCTGTCGACCGAAGAGACGGCAGAGTCACTGGGCCTGAGTATTCCGGCGGTCAAGTCCCGGCTGCTGCGCGCGCGCCTGCAACTGCGCGAGCGGCTGGCGCGCTACTTCAGGAAGCGGGACGCGCGATCGTCCCAGGATGGTGCGAAGTGACCTGCACGGAGTTTTTGGCGCAGCTCGACGACATGCTTGATCAGGACTGGGCAATTCCGCTGCGAGCCGATCTGGAAGAGCATTTGCGCAGTTGCGAGCACTGCGAGATTACGCTGAACACCACCCGCAAGACGATCCAGATCTATCGCAGCCATGAGCTCTACGAGCTTCCGGATGATCTGCGGGAGCGGCTGCACCGGGCGATTATGGCGAAGTGCAGGAAGTGCTAGAGACAGGCAACAGGCAATAGGCAATAGGCAACAGAAGGGAGGCGCGATGCGCCTCCCTTTTGCGTTTGGCAAGGATGTTGACACAAACATTTGTTAGATTGCGATTCCCTTCCCCCAAACGTGGCATCCCCGGGGCTTTTCTGCCCTCAGTAAAATGACGCCATGGCCCCACGCAAAGCGGCTCCCAAACGGCAGCGCGGCGATTATGCCGACGCGCTGATGGGGCTGGCCTGCGGGCTGGTGGCGGTCACCGCGTTTCTATTCATCCCGTCGATGATGTCGCATGCTCCGGGCTCGCGCGACTACATCGTCTACTGGGCCACCGGGCAGCAGCTGCTGCACCACGGCAATCCTTACGACGCGCAAGCCATGGGAGCGCTGGAGCACGCCTGGGGCGTGAAGACCGGCGCGTTCTACATGCGCAATCCGCCCTGGACGCTGCCGCTGGCTGCGCCTCTGGGACTGGTCAGCGCGAATGCGGGCACGATTCCGTGGACGCTGTTTCTGCTGGCGGTCACGCTGACGGCCGTCTGGATCGTTTGGCCGGTCGTGCGTGTACCGGGAACGAAGGTCGTTTGGATCGGATATTTCTCGCCACTCGCGATCAACGCCGTGGTCGCCGGGCAAACACCGGTCTTTGCCCTGCTGGGGCTGGCGCTGTTTCTGCGTCTGTACCGGACGAGGCCATTCGCCGCGGGCGCGGGGCTGGCCCTGTGCATGGTCAAGCCGCATTTGCTGCTGGCGTGCGTGCCAGCGTTTCTGCTGTGGATCGTGCTCGAGAAGACGTGGCGCGTGCTACTGGGCTTTGTGACGGCGATGGCGGCCAGTTGCGCGCTGACAGAATGGATCGATCCGGCGGCATGGCGCCAGTATCTGGACTGGGCGCGTCATTCGGGCATTGCGCACGAGAAGATTGCCTGCCTCAGCGTTGCGCTGCGAGACCTGATCCGTCCTTCGGCAGACTGGCTCACGTATGTGCCGGCAGGCGTGGCCTGCGTATGGGGGCTCGTCTACTACTGGCAGCGGCGGCGGGAGTGGGAGTGGGTGAATCGGGGCGGGCTGGCGATTCTGGTTTCGCTGCTGGCCGCTCCGTACTGCTTCCCATGGGATCAGTGCGTGGGGATTCCCGCGCTGTTGTTCGCGGGGGCGCGGACGCGCTCGCGCCTGGCGCTGGCGGCGATTGCGCTGGCGTACATCGCGCTGGACGTGCAGCAGTTGTGCGGAATCCAGGTGCGCTCGCCGATTTGGCTGTGGGCGGCTCCGTTCTGGGTGGGCTGGTTCCTGTGGGCGCGGGCCACAGAGCGAAGCAGCGAGCCCGCTCCTGCTCCTGCTTCAGCTGAGCCTGTGCCGGTCAGCTAGCTGCCGCTCAGGGGAGCCGTCGAACTTCGTACACGCGTCGCGTGGCGTCGATTTGCGCAATCTGCTTCCACTCGTAGCGAGGATTGCCGGCGATGCGCAGCTGGAACCAGTTGGTGTCGGTGGAATCCAGCACCAGGAAGGATTGCTGATCGAGCACGGCGGAGGCGTCGTAGAGATACGGCCTCAGATAGCCCTCGCGGCGGTAATTCTGCAGCAGGTTGTAGCCGCCGACGGAGACGCGCGGCCCCTGGAGCGCGGCTTCCCAGTCGAGCGGGTACTCCAGATTGCGCGGATCGGACGAGTAGCGCACCATCACCATAAAATCGCGGGTCCAGTCGCAGACCAGAGGACGTCCGGCGGCGATCTGATCGACGCGAGCGACGTCGAGGTGTTCAGGCTTGGCAGCCAGCGCGGCGCCGATGGGCAACAGGAGCAGGACGACGCCGGCCACCCCGCCGATCTTGCCGCGAAGCGGCTGGATGCTGTCGAACAAGGCCGCGGCGAGCATCGCCACTCCCAGCGCCATGGGAATCATGTAGCGCGCCACCCAGATAGGCGAGATCAGATATGAAACCAACAGAAACGGCAGCGGGGCGGCGACGAGCGCGAGTCCCACGAGCAGAACGGCGCGCCGGGATGGCGTCGCTCCGCGGAGTGACTGGAGGGCCGCGATGACCGGGATCGCAACGCAAATAATGCCGCAGACACATCCGGCGAGATCAGCCGTGCCGGTGCCCAGCAGCGGATGGTAGATGCCACTGAAAAACCAGCAGGAGAAGGCAATCAGCACATTGACCGCGGTCGGCGGACTGAGCCAACCGTACGGTTTGGCAATCGCTGCCGAAGCGCGAATCGCGGGAATCCACGGCAGGATCGCGAGCCAACCGGCGCAGAAGCAGAGATACACGCGCCAGCGGAGGCGGCGCTGGGCGACATCCCCCGCGACCAGCGCCAGCAGCAGCAGTCCGCAGAAGATGAGCGCGAGCACATGGCCAAGGACCATCCCGGCCTGAGTGAGCGCGAGCAGCAGCAGGTCGCGCGCGGAGGGTCGAGGTGTATCCATGACGCGCAGCAGCTGCGCGATCGCCAGCGTGCAGAGAAGCAGATACAGCCCGTAACCACGGGCTTCGGCGTTCTGATC
>DATGJK010000017.1:0-10472 GCA_035295245.1 Acidobacteriaceae bacterium | reverse complement strand
ACGGTTAGACCGGTTGCCTATCCGGAAATCGAAGAGCAACAGCACACCACGCCGCATTCGGAACTCTCGTGCTCTGCCTCCCCATCTGCGCCGCGGGGTTCGTGCCCACACTCCCGAACACACCGCCTGCCCGGAGTGTGGCGGCGAGCGGAAGAAGCTGGGCGAAAGACGTATCCGACGTGCTGGACTATGTACTCGCCAGTTTCGTCGTCATCCGCTATGTTCGGCTCGAAGATGACTTGCCGCACCTGCTCGCCGTCTCTGAGCCTTCGCATTTCGCCGCGTAGCCCAGCTCAAGGAGTATCGCGGGACCAGGCGGGGAGCCATGCCCCCCGCTCCTGATTTCTATGACTTTCGTTTCCGGCTCCTGGAGATTGCGGCTGCCGGCCTTTGTGGGTCAGGTTACGCTGTGCTCGTGCTGTAAGCGGAGGGAGAATGCCCATGGAAGCGAACCCGGAGAGCGCAAAGAGTTTCGTGGAAGAGGCGATTTCGGTAACCCAGCAGCTCGTCGCTCTCATCGGCAAACCCTCTGCGCCCGATCGATCGATGGTTATAGAGCGCGGTCAGAATGTGTATGAAGGTCTGCTGCGTCGTCGTGGTTCTTTAGTCCTCTCACCGATGTCCGAATGGGCTATCGATCTTCTGCTCGATGGGATCACAACGCGTCTCCAGATCCTCACCGATTCTTCTCTGCCGCCAGATCGTTAACCGTCGATCAGTCATTTGCAATACGTTCGAACCGGGAAGTATATTGCGTCGGCATCCCGCGGCCAACGACCGCCGCTACCGCTGCAGAGGAGTGTCCTATGAGCCCGACGACCAAACAAGTCCCAGGTCATGATTCCGTTGCAGACCGACTCAGGATCTTCGAAGAGTTGGACTTCGATGTTTACAGTCATCAAAAATGGGATCGGCTCTCGGAGAGTCATGCGGACGATATTCTCGTAACCTATCCCGACGGCCACCAGACGAAGGGAATCAGCGCTCACATTGAAGAGCTAAAGCCCATCTTTGTCTTTGCCCCCGATACGAAGATTACGGCTCACCCGATCAAGTTTGGTACCGACGAGTGGACTTGCGTAACAGGAGTTCTCACCGGAACATTCACGAAGCCGATGCCGACCGGGAATGGGAAATCGATTCCACCGACAGGAAAGCCTTTCAAGATCATATGGTCACTGTAGGTCAGTGGAAGAAAGGAAAGATGATCGCCGAATCGTTCTTCTGGGACAACCTTGAATTCAAGAAGCAAATTGGAGTCGCACAATAAACGGGGGTCAATGCACGTTTGGTGCTGAACCTTTCGCTGGGCGACAACACACCTCTGGCCGCCCTGGGTCTGTTCCACACTGGTGTCAAAAGGGTCAGGCCGCAGATCGAGCAACGGGCAGATGCCAGCCGTAGTGCAGTGCCAGCAGGCGAAGTGTAATGCAGAGCGTCGCTCCGATCGGCGCCGCCAGGTGCGATGGCATTCCAAGCCTCTGACCAACCACAGTGAAAGCCGCACCAAGCAGAGCCGCTACGGCATACAGCTCAGTTCGCAGCACGCTCGGCACTTCCATGACGAGCACGTCGCGAACCATACCGCCCCCAATTCCAGTCGCCATGCCGAGCAGCGTTGCTGCAACAGGGCCCGCGTGAAACGCCAGCGCCTTCTCCGCGCCAGCTACGCAAAACAGCCCCAATCCTGCGGCATCGAACAGCAATACGGGACTGGTCAGCCGATTGATGAGCCGGTACGCAAAAAACACGATCAACCCTGCGAGAATTGAAACAGCCACGTAGCGCCACTCCGTGATCGCCGCCGGAGGAATGGCTCCAATCATGACATCTCGCGTGATGCCACCGGCGTTCCCCGTAACGAAGCATAAGACCAGAATCCCAAACGCATCGAGCCTGTGCTTCACTGCGGCTGTCGCACCACTCAGCGCGAATACAAATGTTCCAGTGAGATCAAAGACCACCAGCAATGTATTCACGACGTTGTGACTGCTGGCTTCGATCAGGTTCATACACTCAGCCAGGCTTGAGACGCGACGACCATCGCCTCGACACCTGTCTCCAGAGTTGGATGAATCACCGGCGCAAATCGGGGGTTGTGGTTGGTGGGAATGTCAGCGAGTTTGCCTGTAGCTCTCGCCCTGGCGTATTCGTCGGGATCGGTGCCCCCGACGAACCAGAATACTGAAGGAACGTGCCAGCCCGTTCCAAAAGAGCCGAAGTCTTCGCTCGCGGTTGTCGGTTGCGTTTCCTGGACGCGGTCAGCCGGGAAGTAGTTCCGGAATGCATCAGCCACGCGCTTTGTTGCTTCGGGATCATTATTCACAAGTGCATAGCGGTCCAACGGCGTGATCTCAGGCTTCCTCGGTGCTCCTGACGCTTCTGCTTCGGCGTTCACAATGCGTTCAATCGCGGCCAGCACCCGCGTCCTGACATCATCACTGAAGGTACGCACATTTAGCTTGATGACCGCTTCATCAGGAATGACATTCTCCTTTGTTCCCGCCTGAAGAGAGCCTACGGTCAGGACCACGGCGTCGGTTGGGGCAACTTCCCGGGAAACGATCGTCTGCAGGCGAAGCACCGTCGATGCGGCCATAACAACGGGATCAATACTCGCCTGAGGCATGGAGCCATGAGCACCTCGACCGAACATTCGGATTTGCAGGCTGTCTCCGGCAGAGGTGATGACGCCCGAGCGATAGCTGAGAACGCCTGAGGAACCCACCATCACGTGCTGCCCGAGGATTGCATCTGGCTTCGGAACACGATTGAAGAGTCCGTCACTGATCATCGCCCGAGCGCCTTCGCCGGTTTCCTCTGCTGGCTGGAATAAAGGCATCAGCGTGCCTCGCCAGGAGTCCCGATGCTGAGCGAACAGAGTAGCCGTTCCGATTAGCCAGGCGACATGCATATCGTGACCGCAGGCATGCATCACCGGAACGACCTTGCCCTCGCTGTCAGTAGCGGTTATGTTGCTCGCGTATGAAAGACCTGTTGCCTCGCGCACCGGCAGAGCATCCATGTCAGCCCGGAGCATGAGAGTGGGTCCACTGCCATTCTTCAGAACGCCCACAACTCCAGTTTTCCCGATGCCAGTGGTCACGTCATACTCGTTGGCTCGAAGATGCTGTGCAGCAACATCTGCCGTCCGTTTTTCCTGCATGGACAGTTCGGGATGACAATGGAAATCTTTGTAAAGGGCTTCCAAATCAGGCATTAGACCGGGGACACCTGCGAGGATTCCTCCCGATCGACGTTGCGTGTCATTGCTCATGATGTCTGGCTCTCGTGTTCTCTTGCAGTCTAGCGTGACCAGTTTCGCGGGCGACTGAAATTCAGGGCCGCCGTCAGCGGATCCCGAGAATGTTGCAGTTTGCATGCAGGGCTAACTTGTGCGCGGTACCACCGAGGTATTGGCTAAGACCACCTGGCTCGAACCGAAGCCCTACAACCAGGAGATCGGGTCGTAGCTGATCGGCCAAATGCAGGAGCCCTTTCATCTCGTCTCCTTCAAAAAACTCCGAATGAACACTAACGCCGGCTGCTTCGGTGATTGTGAACGGCCATCCGCAATCGGCCTGAGACCGCGGACACTGTGATCCGCGACGACGCTCACGGCTCCCGCGGCAACAGAGTGCAACGCTCCGCGATCAATGATCGCATCCTGGCAACCTCCTGACCCATGAGCTTCATCGCCATGCGGCAAAGCGCAGGATCGGATTCGAGCAGTTCAACGACACGCGCCACATCGATGACTCCCAGCTCGGCATCGTTGATGGTTTTTGCCGTAGCGCTGTAGGTCCCATTCAGAGCGGCAGGCAATCCAATGATACTGGTGGGTCCCAACACTTCCATCGGAGTTGTCTCTTCAACATCGGGCCAGAGCAGAGCAATGTTGCCCTTGTGAACGAGATAGATGCAGCGGGAAGGTTGGTCTCGGCGGAACAGAACCGCACCAGGTGGCGAAGACACCCTCCTCGCCAGCCGGTTCAGTTCGTCGAAAAGAAGTTCTGCCATAGAAGATCCGATCAGAAGACAAACCGCGACAACAGATAAAGAGTGTTGTTCGCGCTGGCGTTGCGGCCAGAGCCGTCGTAATTGGTGCTCGCTCCATTGAAGCGGGAGTAAGCGGTGTACTGAGCAGCCAGATCCAGGTTCTGCATCGGCCACCAGGAGATGTTTGCGATGACCCCGGAACTCTTCGGACTGCCGGTCGCGCTGCCACTGACCGCCGCGGGGGCATACAAGGTCGTGTCTGCTGTTCCCGAGGTATTGAACCATCCCAGCGCCGCCGAGTACTTATTCCCGAAGTGATATTCGACGTTAGCGTTCGCGGCGTTCAGATGATGCCGGCTCTGTCCCACTGCGCCGCTGTCGAGGCTGGCGACTAACGCCACATTCTCTCGAACGTAACTGCCGCGGACTGACAAAACATCGTGCCCAAGATTCTTGTCGTACTGGAAGTCAGGACCGAAGTCTGTGTAGCTATCCTCCGGCCCGGTGACCGCACCGGGTGTCGACTTCACGTGGATTCCATAGATGCCGACTTCCAGGTTCGAAGTGCGGCCGTTTTGCTGCCAGGCCAGACGCCAATAGGGTGCTACACCGCGGATATTGAACGGCAGAGCATTGCCGCTCGAATCCATTCCAGTAATCGGCTGGCTGTTGCCGATATGATCCGAACGGTAAAGGGTGCCGGCAAAGTACAAGTGCTGGTCCCACATGGTGAACGCACCGAGGCCGGCCACATCCTGCCCGAGGCCCCCCTGAATAAGAGGCGCAGCCGCCGGTGTGGGCGCCGAATCGCTGGCGATGAAGGGGAAACCCCACCCCGGCGTGCTGTTCCAGAGGTCCTCGACCGTTGGATTATTGTTGAGCGTCAGCCCATAGACCCAATCCTTGCCGCTCCGCTGGATCTTGTTGGCGTAGCGTATATCCGTGTTGTCCATGCTGAAGTGGTCGTCCTGCGCGTTGTAGGTGACCTGCAGGAAACTTCCAACATGCGTGGCCCACGCTCCGGCGAGAAACAGCGAGACATCCTGCGGGAACTCAAAGCTGCTGCTCTGCGTACCGGGCTGCGGTTTGTTCGTGCTGGTGTTCGAGGCTTCGACCCACGCGCTCAGCGGCAGGCTCTTGAGCAGATCGAGACCGGCTCGCCTTGGGCCCGAGGGAACGTCAAGATTGTCGTCCTTCACCTTGTCGACGTATCCCATCAGCTTGAACAAACGCCCGGCCGCGTTGAGCTCGGGGGGCGTGTAGTGGCAGCCACTGCACGGTAGCCCGGTCTGGCGGGCGTAGCTGGGGACGGCGAAGGCTCTCGGAGCCATCGCCGAAAAGAACATAAAGGCTAAAACCAGAATCGAGCTGTTGCGTCTCATGACTCTCCTTTGCAATAACTCCCCGGATGCGCCGGCCCTGACCATCTTTCGTGCGCTTGTTTGTCCCGAGCCCGTTGTCTGACTGCATAACTGCCTGGTAATCCATTTGCTGCCGATAACGAGGAACGGCGCTATCGCTTCGCATAGACCATTCCTGGCGGCTCATACGGCGGATCGGAGACGAGCCGGATATATGCGATAACAGCGCGTATATCTGCTTCGCTGAGCGTTGAACCATACGCCGGCATCAGCGCCGAAAGGTTCATCGCCGGACCACCGTGGCTGACAAGCGCCGCCAGATCGGCGTCGCTCAGCTTGTTGAACGTATCTCCCTCACTGAAAGCATGCGGCTTCACGGCGAGGTTGTCGTAATTCGATACCTGATCCGGCGTAGACTCCGGGTCGTGGCAGCGCGAGCAGTAATTCTTCTGCAATTCGTAACCGAGCTGCTGCTGATATCCAGCCGCCACTGCGCCGGCCTGAACAGCAAGGTCTTTGCCTTTCTTGTCCTGCGAGACCGCAGTTAGTTGATACCTGCCGGATGCATCGCCCAGTGTCACATTGGTAGTCACCTGACCGCTTGAGTCCGTCAGTGCCGCGGCAGGATCAAAGCGGACGCCAGCCGGAGCGCTGAAGCGGACCAGCGCGCCCGTTACGCCATTCCCCTGATCGTCGTTGACCTGCACGACAATTGGCTGCGGAAGCGGGGTTCCCGGATTCCCGAGTTGCTTATCGCCGCTGGAGACGACGATGGCCGAGCCGGCAGCTGTGGCGTGCAGTGCGGGAGCTGCAGCTTTATGCCGCGAGCACCCGGCGAGCAGCGCCAGCGCCAGCGCTCCCGTGACGGACAGATGCCGCGTCATCGCTTTGCCTCCTGCTTCCCGGAGCCTTTCTGCGCCATCAGGAACGCCGTCAGAGCGCGCGCATCGTCGTCGCTCATGTCGCGGTTCGGCTCAATGGTGCCGGGTCGCAATGCCTGCGGATTCTTGAGCCACGCATCAATCCAGGCAGCGGTAAGCCGCGAGCCCACGGTAGTGAGCGGAGGTCCGACGTAGCCTTTGTCCTGTTTGGGATCGACCATATGACAACCCTGGCATGCGTACTTCGAGTAGAAGATCTGCCGGCCCTGCTCGACGAGCGCGGGCGAAGACCCGCTATCGGACACAGCGTCAGGATCGATCCCGGGTATCTGGTACGCGGTCATGATGTAGTCGGTCAGCTCGGCACGCTCCGTGTCGGTGAGGTTGAACCTCGGCATGCGCCGGATCAGTGCCGGCCGCAGCGTGTTGGGATTGGCCAGGAACTGGTTCAGCCATTGCCGGTGGACTGAGCTGCCCTCAGCACTGAGATCGGGCGCCATGTCGCCGCCGCGGCCGTTCATGCGGTGGCATGCCTGGCAGTTCAGGTCGGCCATGAGCTTGCCCGCATGTCCGGCCGGCTGGTAGTTCGAGCGCTTGGGCGAGGCAACCTGCCATTGCTGTGGCATGGTGAAGCTGCGGTCGGTCAGCGACAGCAGCGCTGTGCTCAATGCATCCACCTGAGGTGAGGTGAAGGTGTACTGGGGCATGCGCAGGCCCGGGCCGAAATCGCGCGGGTGCTGAATCTTCGCCGCGAGATAATCGGGCAGCGTCTGGTTCATCCCGGAGGTGAACACCAGCTGCGCCAGAGGCTTGCTGCCGATGCGGCTGAGTTCGGGAGCGAAGTTATCCGGCTTCCGGATGCCCCGGATTTCGTGGCAAACCGCGCAGCCGTATTCCGCGACCAGCTTCCTGCCGTGCGCGATCTGTTCCGGAGTTGCCGGATCGAGATGCACGTTCGCCGTGAAGTCAGAATTGGACTTCGCCGCAAGGAAGCCTGTGAGCAGATCCAGTTGCTGATCCGTCCAGCGGTACTGCGGCATCGACGTGCCGGGAGCATACTCGTGCGGATTGCGCAGCCAGGAGCGTAGCCACTCCGGCTTCACTTTGGTGCCAATTCCGGTCAGTTCCGGACCGAGATCGCCGCCTACGACGTCTCCCGCTGCATTCTGCGTCGCATGGCAGGAAGCGCAGAACGATTCTCCGTAGAGGCTTGCTCCCGCGGAGGGATCGGCTGTCCTGGTGGCGGTCGCAGCAACCAGCACTGCGTGAGCGGCGCCAGACGCCGCGCTGTTGGCAATAAGGAAGGCCGAGATATCCCGCGCATCGTCATCGCTCAGCAGAAAGTTGGGCATGGTCGCCGTGGCGGAGTAGCTCTGCGGATTCTTCAGCCACGCGTAAATCCACTCACGCGAGGTTTTCTCCGCGATGTGGGTCAGCGGCGGCGGCTCATCCGACGGCATCATCGTGCTGCCGTCGGGCAGCTTCACTGTGTGGCAATGAACGCAGCCATAGCGGGCCAGCATCACGCGGCCCTGGTTGAGCTTCGGAGTGCCGCTCAGCGCCTCGTGATGGCACTGGCCGCATGAAGCCTCCATGTACCGAGCCGGCAGCAGGGGCTCCTCCGGCGCCAGCGTGCTGTCGTGCGCCTCGGCCACCGTCGTCGCTACGCCCTGTCCCCGATGACAAACGACGCAGCCGAATTCCGTCAGCGAGTGCGGAATGGGCGGGTGCTTGCCGAAGGGCTGCGTCTTCACATCGACGAGGCCAGCCTCGGCCATCCCCTCGTGGCAGGTCTTGCAACGATCGACGACCCCCGCTTCCGGCAGCCAGATCTGCTGGATCCCGGGGCGGAAGTGCCGCTGCAGAGTCCCCGCGTCGCTCCGGTCGTGAATGAGCCGCAGATAGGCGTTTTGATAATGGCGCCACTCGCTGAAGTGATCCTTCGCGGGAGCGATGGCGAAGGCCATCAGCAAAAACAGGCTGGCGACGCCGAAGGGGCGGATGGGGTCGCGAAACAATGCGCGCCAGGAGAGCCGGATTTTATTGGACGCTTGCACCTAACCCCTCCACGGCAAGACCCACGACCATCCGGGTCCACGGAAAAACGTGCCCACCACCGTCAGAACGATGAGCTCGAATAGAAACCAGGTCATGATCCACCACGACACAGGCCGAGCCGCCAGATAGCGCCGGAAACGAAGCGGCGAATGCGGAGAGCTGAACGCGGCCAGCAGCATGAAAGCCGTCACGATCAGCGTCGGTATGAGTGCCACATAAACGTCGAAGAACCAGAGAAAGAGGGAGAGCCCGGCGGCGGCCGCGTAGAAAATATTCAGATTGCGGCGGCGGTTCTTCAGGAAGAGGCCGCCTCCTTCGATGTTGATGTTGAAGTAGGGAATCACCACCAGCGCGATCACCAGCAGCGTCGGGATCAGCACTCCCGCAACTACCGGCGGGAAATAGTGCAGCATCTCCTGCAAACCCAGGAAGTACCAGGGAGCCTTGGCCGGGTTGGGAGTGACGGTGGGATTGGCAATGCCTTCGAGCGGCGCATCGAAGAAAACTGAGATCAGCACCAGCGCAATCACCAGCAGCTCGACGGCCAGCGCCGCCCGCAGCAGGCCTTCGGGATAGGTCTGGACTTGCTCCTCGTCGACGCTTCTGACCTGAGCCGAGGTGCGGCGCGTAACGAAGACGACGCGCTTCGGCGCCTTGCGGGCATCGGAACTGATTCCGGCAACGAAATCCTTCGGCTCGCTCATGGCTGCCCCGTCAATACATCTGCTGCTGCCACGGGCTCCGCAACAGACACGGCTGCTGCAGCCGTCGCATCGGCCCTCGCAGGTTCACTCTGCTTCACGTAGAGGCCGCCGTCTTTGCGAATCCTCCAAAAATGCACCGCCACGAAGAGCACGGCCGCGAGGGGCAGAATCACGCAGTGCAGCACGTAGAAGCGCAGCAGCGCATTCGCATTGACCTGGTTCCCGCCCAGCATCAGGAAGTGAAATTTCGCTCCGACAACCGGCACCGCGGATGAGATATTCGAGCCAACCGTAATGGCCCAGAAGGCAAGCTGATCCCAGGGCAGCAGATAGCCCGTATAACTCAGCAGCAGCGTGATCAGCAGCAGGACGACGCCAATGACCCAGTTGAATTCACGCGGAGGCCGATACGCGCCGCGGTAAAACACCCGGAACATATGCGCGAAGGCCAGGAACACCATCGCATGCGCGGACCAGCGATGCAGATTGCGCAGAAACAGCCCGGACGACACCACGAACCGCAGGTCCTTCATGTCCGCATATGCTTGCGGCACCGAGGGATGGTAGTAGAACATCAGCAGGACGCCGGTAATCACCAGCACCAGAAACGTTCCCAGTGTGAGCGTCCCCAGGTACCACGTTGCATCCAGACCCAGCATCCGCCGCCGCACCTTCGTCGGCAGGATGTGCAGAAACAGGCTCTGCTGAATAGCCAGAGAACGATGCAGGGTGTTAGGACCATTGCCGCTGCGGAAGATCGAAAGCCACGCCCGGCTGTGGGTCATTCTGTCGAGATAGCGATCGATTCTGCCGGGCATCGTCAGATCCTCAGAAACTGCATTGCGGGAATCACGGTGGAACGATCGACCATGATGTCGCCGTCATCGCTCAGCCAGGTGTGCAGCCAGGGCAGGGGTTTGGGGGCAGGGCCCGCCAGCTTCTGCCCCTCGCGGTTGAAGCGGCTGCCGTGGCACGGGCACGCGATCATGCCCAGCTCCGGTTTCCACGCCGTCATGCAGCCCAGATGAGTGCAGATCGCAGTCAACGCGAAGAAGCCTTCCTGCACACGAATCAGGTAAATCGCCGAGACGGGATCGAGCGTGACAGAATCGATCGAATAGCGGTCGACCTTGCCCGCATTCACAACAGGAGAAGGCTCATACAGAACGTTCGGCGACATGTACTGGTAGGCGAAGCTCATCGTGCCTGCCGCCGCCAGCCCGATCGAGCCAAGCCCCAGTTTGGTGAAGAAAGCTCTGCGGCTGATTTCGTCTTCCGGTTCCGCCGTCCTGGATTTGTTGTCCTCTGCCATCTCTTTCCTCACTTCTGGTTTCCGGCCATCGCCTGGAACGGCGCGTTGATGGCTCCGATGGAGATCAGTCCCGTGGGTTCAGAAGAAGTCAGGTTGTACGACTCCATCGTGATCATTCCGACCGGGCATCGCGCGGCACACAGCCCGCAGCGGATGC
>DATGJK010000016.1:0-3928 GCA_035295245.1 Acidobacteriaceae bacterium | reverse complement strand
TAGCAGATGGTTTGCGAACATACCATCCTTCTTTCCGAGGTTCCTGATGATGCGCTGAAACGGCTGGGAGATACATCCCCAGAACGTGGCAGGGGCAGTGCCCGTGCGCGCGTCTCGGTAACGAACTCCCCCGGGAGTACGGGGGCGGGGCCGGCCGGCGCTCTGTCGGAGTCACGTGACTCTCTGTTGACGCGATCGCGTGTTGGCTTCTCCATGACTTTCTTTTTATAGAAGGTCTCCAGCAGCAGGAGCTTTGGAAACTTTCACCGCCGACGGCGTCATTCTCTCGCGGCGGGAGAGGCGATGCGGGCGGTCAGGCGTTCTTCAGGAGCGCATCGATCTCGGCGCGCGAAGGCATGGAGGGCGCTGTGCCCGGGCGAGTGACGGAGATGCCGGCCACGGCGCAGCCGAAGCGCGCCGCTTCGATGAGATCCCTGCCCTCCGCGAGAGCGACGGCGAATCCGCCATTGAATGCGTCGCCGGCCCCGGTTGTTTCTGCCACCGGTCCTGCGTTCAACGCCGGGATGTGGGCGCGGGTACCGGCATTTTTGACGAAGGCCCCGTGCGCGCCGCGGGTGATGACGACGTTGCGAACTCCGAGCGCCAGCAAGGCATCCGCGGCGCGCTCCGCCTCGGCCTCGGTGCGGCCCGGCAGCCCCGTCAGGATCTCGGTCTCGGTCTCATTGGGCGTCAGGTAGTCGCAGTCGCGGAAGATTGCATCGGGCAACTTGCAGCCGGGAGCTGGATTGAGAATGGTCGGCACCCCCAGGGAGTGGGCAAGCTTCAATCCACGCTCCACAGTCGGGAGCGACAGCTCCAGCTGGGTGACGAAGATGGCTGAATCGGCAATGAGGTCCTGCATGCCGTCGATCTCCTGGGGCGTGAGTTCATAGCAGGCGCCGGGCACCACGATGATGGAGTTCTCGCCTGTTTCGGTGTCGACGATGATGGCGGCGGCGCCGGTGGGCGTGGCGGAGGTGAGCAGATAGCGGGTGTCGATTCCTTCCGAGCGATACGTGGCGCGCGCCAGATCGCCGAAAGCATCCTCTCCCAGCTTGCTGATGAAGCTGACGCGCGCTCCCGCGCGGGCCGCAGCAACGGCCTGGTTCGATCCCTTGCCACCGGGACCGAGTTGAAACGATCGGCCCATGAAGGTTTCTCCCCAGGCCGGCAAGCGGCTGGTGCGAAAAGCCAGATCCGCGACAAAACTTCCCATCACGGTAACAAATGTCCGGGGCATGGCACCTCTTTGCGAGTTTCGGGATGATTTTATTGGGCGGCGGATAGGTAGTCCCCGGTTTTTACAGGGGGAAAGCGTTGACCAAGGGAAATCTTGACAAGGGTTCCGGGGGGCACATACACTTCGGAACGATTCCTTTGAAAGCTTTCACCACGCGACAGCAGCCGTTCGGGGGCGTGGGTGGACGCGGCGCCAGTGCGTTGCGGGAGGTCGAGGGAGCGCGATGACGGCCGGGCTTGCGAGCAGCGGAAAGCCGATCCATCTCGGAGCATCGATTGCATGCGCGAACCTGGCGCGGCTCGAAGCGGATCTGCAGCAGCTGTGCTCGGGCGGCATCGATTCCCTGCACATCGACATGATGGACGGGCGCTTCGTCAGCAACTTTGGGCTGGACTTCACGCTGATGGAGACCATCGGGCGGATGGAACTGATGGGAGAAAACGGGGAGATCCCGATGGACTGCCACCTGATGATCGAGGAGCCGGAGCGCTACATCGAGCGGGCGGCGGCGGCGGGCGCGCAGTACATTACCATCCACTGCGAGGCGACGCGGCATGCGCAGAAAGCGCTGCGGCAAATCCGCGAGACGGGAGCGCGGGCGGGGATCGCGCTGAATCCGGCGACGCCGATCCAGTGCCTCGATTACATCCTCGACGATGTTGATTTTGTCAC
Organism: Acidobacteriaceae bacterium; assembly: GCA_035295245.1. Classification (GTDB taxonomy): domain Bacteria; phylum Acidobacteriota; class Terriglobia; order Terriglobales; family Acidobacteriaceae; genus Palsa-343. The sequence goes on along the minus strand of DATGJK010000016.1, from coordinate 2,016 downwards.
CGTGATGACGGTAAATCCGGGTGCGGCCGGGCAGCGGCTGATTCCGGCGATGCTGCGCAAGATCGGCGACGTGCGGCGGATGCTCGACGAGAGCGGGCGTGAGGATGCCGACGTTCAGGTGGACGGCAATGTGAGCTTCACGCATATTCCGGCGATGGTGGAGGCCGGCGCCACGATGCTGGTGGGCGGCACGTCGAGCGTGTTTCATAAGGACTATTCGATTCCGGAAGCCATTCAGACAGTACGACAACTCGTCACCAAGATTGGGCAGGCCTGATGATCATCGTTCATTCGTATCCGATTGCCGTCGCTCTGTGCATCGTCACGATGTTTTGCTGGGGCTCGTGGGCCAACACGCTGAAGATGGAGCCCCGCTCCTACGGTTTTGGCCTTTTCTACTGGGATCAGGCGATTGGGTACTTCGTCCTGCCGCTGATTCTGGGGCTCACATTCGGCATGTTCGGCCACGATGGGCGGACGCTCTTCGCCGATCTGCAGCAGGGCAGTGCGAGCGCGTATCTGTGGGCGCTGCTGGGCGGCGTGGTCTTCAACCTGGCGAACATTTTGTTCATGGCCGCGCTGGATCTGGCGGGGATGGCGGTCGCTTATCCCGTAGCTATCGGCATCGCGCTGGTGGAAGGCGTGCTGATCAACTACATCGCGCAGCCGAAGGGGAATGCGCCGCTGATTTTCGGCGGCGTGGCGCTGATCATGGTGGCGATCGTTCTGGATGGGCTGGCCTACCGGTCGTGCCAGGACCAGAGCGCGGGTCCGGGGCAGGTGCGCAAAGGGCTGCTGCTGGCGATTTCGGGCGGCATCCTGATGGGGCTTTTCTATTTCCTGGTGCAGCGGTCGGTGTCGCTGGACTTCACGAATCTGGAACCCGGGAAGTTCGGTCCGTATGCGGCGGTGATCGTGTACTCGTTCGGATCGATGGCCTCGTGCCTGGTGTTCAACACATACTTCATGAGGCATCCGGTGAAGGGCAAGCCGGTGACGTACTCGGATTATTTTGGCGCGGGGACGTTGCGGTATCACCTGATCGGCGCGCTGGGCGGCGTGATCAACGGGATCGGCGTGACATCAAATTTTGTGGCGTCGAAGGCGGCGAGCCCGGCGATTGCGTACGGACTGGGACAGGGCGGAACGATGATCGCGGCGATCTGGGGCGTGTGCATCTGGAAGGAAACGAAGGGGGCGTCGCGGAACGTGCAGCTGATGATCGGCGCGATGTTCGTGTGCTTCCTTGCCGGGCTGTTCATGCTGGTGGACGCGATGCTGCACTAGGTGACACATGATTGGCATCGGGTCGGATCACGCGGCGTTCGAGTTTAAGGAAGAGATCAGGGAATATCTGCTGGCGAAGGGCTATACGGTGCGGGACTTCGGCACCTGCGGCCTGGAACGCGTGGACTACTGCGACTTCGGCTTTGAGGTGGCAGAGGCGGTGGCGCGCGGCGAATGCGAGAAGGGGCTGATCTTCTGCGGGACGGGCGTGGGGATTTCGATCGCAGCCAACAAGGTGCGCGGGATACGGTGCGTGGTGTGCAGCGAGCCGTACTCGGCGAAGCTTTCCCGCGAGCACAACGACACGAACATGCTGGCGCTGGGCGCGCGGGTTGTCGGGATTGAGCTGGCGAAGATGATCGTGGACGTGTGGCTGGCGACGGAGTTTGAAGGCGGGCGACACGGGGATCGCGTGCGGAAGATTGTCGCGTACGAAAACGCACACGCAGAGGCCGTGCTGCGGGATCGGAAGTAGGGCCGGAGGGCTGCGATGGGCGCTCGGGAATTCAGCGTTGGCGTGGACATTGGCGGAACGAACATCAAGTTCGGCATCGTCGATGGCGAGGGGCGAATCGTTCGGCAGAAGAAGGCGGCGACGGATCCGCGGCGCGGGTGCGAGGCGATTCTTGCTGGGATTGTACGGGAGATTTCGGTTCTGCTGAGCGAGGCAGGGCTTCGCGCGCAGGATGTAGCGAGCATTGGGCTGGGCGTGCCGGGAACAGCGGATGC
>DATGJK010000015.1:0-8383 GCA_035295245.1 Acidobacteriaceae bacterium | reverse complement strand
TCCGCCAGCCAGAACTCGGGTGACGCCCCACCGTCGCTGGCGATCGGCGCAGATCTCGATTCAAGCCGCGGCGCCGGAATGCCGGCGTTGCCCGGCGCGACAACCGGACCTCGGGTCGAACAGGCGCTCACCGGACCGATGCGCGTCTCCTCGGGAGTGGCTACCGCACGGCTGCTCGCCCCTATTCAACCTGTTTATCCGGATATTGCCCGCGAATCGCACATTCAGGGAACGGTCGTGGTCGAAGCGACGATTACCACGACGGGAAGGGTTCGCTATGTGCATGCGGTGAGCGGACCCGCCTTGCTGACAGGGGCTGCGCTAGCTGCCGTCCAGCGGGCGCGGTATCGGCCGTTTATGCTGAACGGCTCGCCGGTTGAGGCGCAAACCACGATAACGCTCGTGTTCAAGCTGGAGTAAACTGCCGCTCAGCGCCCGGATCGAGGGCGCTCTTCCTCTGCTGGCGCCGAGAGATCCGGCTGCCCGAGCGAACATCATCGCGGCCCCCGGCTGGCTTAGCGCTGGCTCGCTTTTCCGGAGAGCACTCGCTGGTTGAATTCGGCGGAGGCGCGCCGCGGAATGGTGAGCGACTGCCATTTCTCGCCGGCATAATGCTTCGCGAGCAGGATGATCTGACCAATATGGAGCGAGTAGTGCGCTAGCTGGCGGTTGATGGCCTGCATGACGGAGTGCGGCTCGCCGCGGATGATGACGGTGCGGGGGAGATCGTCGTCGGTGAGCGCGTGGAGGGCGGAGAAGACGCAGGACCAGCCGGCTTCCCAGGAGTCGAGCACAGCGGCGCGAGTGGCGGGCGGATCTTCGAACTCGGAGTCCCGGTCGCGGTTGGGCTTTTCGCCGTCGCTGGTGAGGAAGTCGGTCCAGCGCGAGCGCATGTTGCCGCTCATGTGCTTCACGATGACGCCGATGGAATTGGATTCAGGATCGAGCGTGGCGAAGAGATGCTCATCGGCGATCTGTGCCATGGCACGCTCGGCGGTTGACTTCGAATAGACCAACAGCGAGATGCAGTCCTCGACGTATGAGGTGGTGAACTGGTGCGCCATGCGAAAGAGTTTAGCTCCGGAAGATTACTCCGCGCGACTCACCCTGATCGCGAAGCGAGAGTCATTCTCTGATCAGAAAAAAATCGGCGCCTGCCAGGAGGTGCACAGGCGCCGGGTCGAGAACGAACTTACTGGGCGCGCAGCGCTTCTACCGGATTGGCAGCGGCCGCGCGACGCGCCGGGAAGTAGGAAGCGGCGAGGGCGAGCAGCAGGACGAGCAGCGCGGCCACGGTGAGGACCAGCGGATCGAAAGTGCTGACGCCGAAGACCAGTGTGCGCAGCAGGCGCGAGGCGGCCATGGCGCCGAGAAGTCCGATGAGGCAGCCGGCTGCCGCGAGTTTGGCTCCGGAGACAAGGACGAGACCGACAATGCCACTGCGCTGCGATCCGAGGGCGAGGCGGATGGCCATCTCCTGCAGGCGCAGCGCGACGGTGAAGGCGATGACGCTGTAGATGCCGAGCACCGCGAGGAGTAGCGCGGCTCCGGCAAAGGTGGAGATGAGGACCGTATTGAAGCGGCGAGGCGCTTCGGAGTCGCTGATGGCGTGGTCCATGGTCTGGACCTGATCAAGCGGAAGCTGCGGGTCAACGGAGCGGACGGCAGCGCGGAGCTGGTTCTCGATCATTTTGGGATCGAGGGAAGTGCGGAGCACGATGTAACCCCCATTGCCGTTGAGGTCGGTGGCGGGGTTGCCGAGAGTGCCAAGCAACTGCTCAACCTGATCATTGGCGATATACATCTGCTGGCGCGGTTCGGCGTCCGGCGAGCCTTCCTTCACGTCATCGACTTCGCCGACAACAGTGGCCCAGGGCGTCTGCATTTCGGCAGTGCCGATGCGGAGGCGCTTGCCGATGGGGTTCTGTCCAGGCCACGACTGCTGCGCCAGCGTGCGGTCAACGATGACAACAAGCTGCGCGCCGGCCTTGTCGGCGAGAGTAAAGGTGCGTCCCTGGAGCAGCGGCGTGCCGATGGCTTTGAAGTAGTCACCCTGCACATCGATGTTGCTGGCCAGGTCGATGGTGCCGGGCTTGGCTGGGACATAGCCTTCTGCAACGAACGCGGAGTTGCCCTGATTGCCGTAGGTGGGCATGAAACTGGTGAGCCCGGCAGCAGTGACGCCCGGAATCGAGCGGAGACGATCGAGGAGCTCGCGGTTGAAGGTGTCCACGGCAGTCTGCGTCGCGTATTGCTGATGCGGCAGGCCGTAAGCGGCGACGAGCGAGTGGTCGGGGCGATAGCCCACATCGGCCTGGCGCATCTTCTCGAAGCTGCGCAGCAGCAGACCGGAGGCGGCGACGAGGACGATGGCGATGGCGATCTCCGCGATGACGAGTCCGGAGCGGAGGCGCGCGTGTCCGCTGCCGGAGGTGCCGGTGCGGCCGCCTTCCTTCAGGGTTTCGTTCACGCTGGTGCGGATAGCGGCAAAGGCCGGGACGAGTCCGCAGACCGCGCCGGTGAGAATGGCAAGCGCGAACGAAAAGGCGACGACGCTCCAGTCGATGGAGATGTCGGACAGCAGCGGCAGCGAGTCCGGCAGCAGGCTGGAGCCGAGACGGATGGCGACGGCGGCGAGAACGAGGCCGAAGATGCCTCCGCTAACGCTGAGGACGAGGGATTCGGCGAGCGTCTGGCGGAGGAGCGCTCCGGCGCTGGAGCCGAGGGCGAGGCGAACGGCGATTTCGCGGCGGCTGCGAATGGCGCGGACCAGCAACAGAGCGGCGAGGTTGACGCAGGCGATGAGCAGCACCACGGCGACAGCGAGGAAGAGCGTGCGGAGAAGCGGGCGCGCCTGGCGGACCGTGTCAGCCTGCAGGTCACGGACGATGGGAGAGATTTTGAGGCTGGCCATGAAGGCGGGGTAGTTGCGCATGGTGTCGACGGCGACGCGGTTGGCGTCATTGCGCGCTTCGGTCGCGGCGAGGCCGGGCTTGAGGCGGCCGACCATGCGGTAGCTCCAGTTGGCCTGCGCTCCGCCGGTGAGCTCGGAGGGATCGAAGCTCATCGGCACCCACAGTTGCGCCTGATAGACACGGCCGGGGTTCAGGGGGAACTCGAAGCCGCGCGGCATGACGCCGATGACCACGTACGGTTTGCGGTCGAGCAGGAGCTTGCGGCCGAGGATGTTCGCGTCACCATGGAAGCGGCTCTGCCAGGTGGAGTAGCTGAGGACGACGACCTGGGCGTGGTGCTGGTCTTCGTCGGCGGTGAAGGTGCGGCCGAAGAGCGGCTGGATTTTGAGAGCGCCGAAGACGCCGGCGGTCATGCGGGCGGCGAAGAGCTTGGCGGGGTCGCCCTCGCCGGAGAGCTCGTAGGTGTTCATCTGATAGCCGCCGAGCGCCGTGAAGCTGTGCGTGTCGCGCGTGTAGTTGACGATATCGGTGGCGGTGACGCCGGCTTCATTTTCGCCGTCGATCTGCGCCCCGGAGATGGTGTCGGAGAGGACGACGAGCCGGTCGGAATGCGGGAAGGGTAACGGGCGCAGCAGCACGCCTTCGACGATGGAGAAGATGGCGGTGGTGGCGCCGATGCCGAGCGCGAGCATCAGGACCGCGGTGGCGGCGAATCCTGGCGACTGCTGCAGATGACGGACGGCAACGCGCGCGTCACGAAAAAAGGACATGGGCCACTCCTGTAGGGAAGTCACTGCTGATGAAGCAATCCACTGACCAGTTACGCAGGCGGGGAAATGATGGTTCCGTGGATGATGTCGGGTGTGACGGTGTCCGAATGCGGACGGAGGTGTTCGAGATCAGACAAAAGCCTCGCGGCGGGGCTCGATGAGGTGCCGGAGATTGCGTAAAGGCGGCATGCGGCGCATAGACATTCGTTATGGCCGATCAGCGGTTGCGGGGGTTTTGGATTAGTCTGAGGGAACAGCGCGACAACTGAATCGGACGAAGAGCAATCGCGCCAGTTCCTTACCGGGAAAGGTCAGGGCTCTGATGGATACTGTGCGGGTCCCCGAAGAGTCGAGCGACATCGAACTGCTGCATGAAATCGGGAGCCGGATGGCCGCGGCCGATCCGTTTCACGAGGTGCTGGAGCGCGTGATCGAAATGGTGACGGCGGCGGTGCGGTGCGACTCGTGCTTCATCTACGTGCTGGAGAAAGACAAGCTGGTGATGCGCGCTTCGAAGAATCCGCACGAGGATGTCGTCGATCGGATGGTCATCGACGTGGGGCAGGGCGTGACGGGGTGGGTGGCGGAGCACAAGCAGACTGTGGCGCTGGCGGCGAAGGCGTGGGCCGATCCGCGATTCGCGCGATTCCCGGGGCTGCCGGAGGACCGTTTCGAGGCGTTTCTGGCGGTGCCGATCCTGTGCCGGGGCAAGCTGGTGGGCGCGGTGAACGTGCAGCATCGCGAGCCGCACCACCACACGAAGCGCGAGATCCGGCTGATCACGATGATCGGGTATCTGGTGGGAGCCGAAGTGGAACTGGCGCGCATGGAGTACGAGAAGTCGCTGCTGGCGGATCAACTGGAAACGCGTAAGGTAATGGAGCGCGCCAAGGGCATTCTGCAGCGCGAACTCAACCTCAGCGAAGAAGACGCCTACCTGATGCTGCAGAAGCAGAGCCGTCAGAAGCGGAAGCCGCTGAAGGAGATTGCCGAGGCGATCATCCTGATGGAAGAGCTGAAGCGAAGCAAAAAGTAAATCTGGGCACAGGATTCAGGACACGGGGGATGGCTGCCGGGCGGGAGCGTGTCCGTTTCCGAACAACTGAGCGTGATTGCGGACATGCTGTGCAACGGCGGTCGCGGTAAGTCACTGATTCTCCAGGAAAAATTCAGCGCAGGTTTGGCAGGCGAACTGCCATTTCTCCTGTGTCCCAGGTGTATTCATAGCTGAAAAATTGAGTGGTGGCGGGGATCGGAGGGATGATGCTGGCCGATTTGCGGTATGCGTTGCGGCAGATCAGGAAGTCACCGGGGTTTGCTTTAGCGGCAGTGGTGACGCTGGCGCTGGGGATCGGCGCGAACACAGCAATCTTCAGCGTGATGCACGCGGTGCTAGATCGCCTGCTGCCGGTGCGCGAACCGCAGCAGCTTTTCTACCTCGCGCACGAGAACAGCCCGCCTCACACCGGCGAGACCGGGGATGATTTGTACACGTATGGCATCAACGTGTACCGCCGGATGCGGGAAGACCGGAGCGTCTTCTCGGATGTGATCGCGTACGTGCCGCTCTCAGGCAGCAAGACGGCGGTGCGCGTGAGCGATACACCCGAGGAAGTCAGCGCCGATGAGGTGAGCGGCAATTTCTTTTCGGCGCTGGGCGTCGACATGGCGGCCGGGCGTGCCTTCGCGTCCCCGGATGAAGACCTCCACTCGCAGGTGGCGGTGCTGAGCTACGGATACTGGACGCGAAGATTCGATCGAAAGCAGAACGTAATCGGACAGGCAATCTACGTGAACGGCGTGCCGATGACGGTGGTGGGCGTGGCGGCCCAGCATTTTTACGGCGTGGAGTCCGGCGGGACGGCCACGGATTTGTGGATTCCGTTGCAGAACCGGGCGGAGCTGAACCCGTGGGGTGTGCCGACTACGACGAACTCGCTGTATGGGAGCCCGAACTGGTGGGCGATGATGCTGATGGTCCGGCTGCGGCCGGGCGTAACGCAGGCGCAGGCCCTCGCGCGCATGAACCCGGTCTTTGCACGGGCGGCGCTGGAGACGGTGAGCGCCGACATCGCGCGGCAGAGCGACGCGCGTTTGCTGCAGCTGCAGATGGTCCCGGCGCGCGGACTGGGCACGCAGTCGAAAGACTATCAGAACGGCCTGCGGGTGCTGATGGGTATGGTGGCGGTGGTGTTGTTGATCGCATGCGTGAACATCGCGATGCTGCTCTCAGCGCGGAATGCGGCCCGCGAGCGGGAGTTTGCGATGCGCATGGCGCTGGGAGCGAGCCGCTGGCCGATTTTCCGGCAGCTCCTGGCAGAAAGCCTGCTGCTGGTGGGCGGGGGCGCAGGACTGGGCTGGGCATTTGCAGCAGGAGCCACCAGCGTGCTGGCAGCATGGTCGCGGATCGAGGTTAGCCTGGCTCCGGATCGGACGGTGCTGCTGTTTACGCTGGCGGTTGCGGCGGCCGCTGCGCTTCTCTTTGGCTTGGCTCCGCTGCGCGCGGCGGTAAAAGCGCCCGTGGCGCTGGTTCTGAAGTCCGGCGGCGGGACGGCGACGGAGAGCCGGGCGCGGGTGGCAGCGGGCAAAGCGCTGATCGCGGCGCAGATGGCGTTCTGTGTGGCGCTGTTGTTCGGCGCGGCGCTGCTGGTGCGGACGCTCTGGAACTACGAAAACGTCGATCTGGGGATGAAGGCGGACCACGTGCTGGCGTTCGGGGCGCATCCGGTCGGACCCCATACTCCAGCGCAGACCAGGCAGTTTTACCTGCGGCTGATCGAGCGGCTGAACGCGCTGCCCGGCGTGCGGTCAGCTACTGTGGCTGAGAACCGGCCAGGCGCTGGATGGAGCGACAACACCAATGTGATCCTCGACGGGCACTCCTACCCGTGGGATCACGGCAAGAACGATCTGCGTAGCAATACGGTTGGTCCCCGATTCTTCGAGACGCTGGGCATTCCCATCGTTGCGGGGCGGGACCTGACAGCGGCCGATGTGCAGGGCGCGCAGAATGTCGCAGTGGTGAACGAGACTCTGGCGCGGCGTTATCTGGGTGGACGGTCGCCGATCGGACACACACTCGGCAATCCGAAATGGCATATCACGATCGTGGGGATGGTGCGGGACAACAGGTACAGTTCAGCCAGCGAAGAGCCGGTGCCGACGGCATGGTACTGCTTCCTGGAGGACCCATCGCCGGGAAACCTGGATGTGGAGGTGCGGGCAGCGGGCAATCCGATGTCATTGTTGCCGGAAGTCCGGCGGATCGTGAAAGAACTGGATCCGAATGCGCCGGTGCAGGACCCGAAGGTGCTGGAGGCGCAGTTCGCCGACTCGTATCTGATGCCCGCGCTCTATGCACGGCTGGGGGCATTCTTCGGTGGGCTGGCGGCGCTGCTGGTGGCCGTGGGTCTCTATGGGACGCTTGCCTATCGCGTGAACCGGCGGGTCGTGGAGATCGGCGTCCGCATCGCGCTGGGCGCGGAGCGGAGGCAGGTGCTGTGGATGGTGCTGAGAGACAGCCTGGCGCTGGTGGCGGTGGGGCTGACGATGGGGATTCCGCTCGCCTGGTTCGGGTCCCGGCTGATGGCCTCGATGCTCTACAAGCTGCAGCCGCACGATGCGGTAAGCCTGACTTGCGCGGGGCTGGGCGTTCTGGCGGTGTCACTGCTGGCGGCATGGCTGCCGGCGCGGCGAGCGGCGGGAATTGAACCGATGACAGCCCTGCGGAACGAGTGAAGCAGGGAACACGTTGCGGGGATCGGGAGGGACGATGCTGGCCGATTTGCGATACGCATTGCGGCAGTTGAGGAAGTCGCCGGGATTTGCCGTCACGGCAATAGTGACGCTGGCGCTGGGGATCGGGGCGAATACGGCGATCTTCAGCATCGTGAATGCGGTGCTGCGGCATCCGGCGGGAGTGGATCATCCGGAGCGGGTGGCGGTGCTGCATACGCGGTACACGAAGTTCACGCTGGACGTGTCGTACGTCTCGGTGCCGACTTACGGTTTTGCGGCGCGGCAGAAGGATTTGGTGGAAGCGGCGGCGATCACGCAGCCGACGAGCTTCAATATCGTCCGCGACGGGAGAGCGGAGCACGTTGCGGCGGCGCGGGTTTCGTCGCAGTGGTTTCAGGTGTATGGGGCGCGGCCGATTCTGGGGCGGACGTTTACGCCGGAGGAAGACCAGCCGAATGCCGGTCCGGTGGTGGTGCTGAGTTACGGATTCTGGCAACGGATGCTGGGCGGGCGCAGCGATGCAATCGGGCAGACGCTGATGCTCGACGGCAAGCCGTATCGCGTGGTGGGCGTGATGCGCAGCGATTTCGCCTGGCCGCGGCGGTTTGCCGTGTGGGTTCCGATTGCGCTGCCGCCGACCGCATTCGATCCACGCAACAGCTTCAACGAGAGCTACAACGCCGTCGTGCGTTTGCGACCGGGCGTGACCCCGGCGCGGCTGGGCGCGGCGCTCTCCGCAACCTTGTGGGGAGAGCTGCGGCGGCTGGGCGGAGCGAAATACGCGGAGAGTTCCGGGTGGTCGGTTTATGTGGGTCCGCTGACGGAATTTGCGGCGGGACCGCTGCGCAGGCCGCTGTATCTGCTGCTGGGAGTGGTGGGGCTCCTGCTGCTGATTGCCGCGGCGAATGTGGCGGGGCTGCTGGCGGTGGCGGCGTGCGTGGCCGCGGTGGCAGCAGGTCC
>DATGJK010000014.1:0-3486 GCA_035295245.1 Acidobacteriaceae bacterium | reverse complement strand
GGAGTCCGCAACGTCGTCATCACCCGCGGCGCCCAAGGAGCCTTCGTCAAAAATGCCGCCACTCGCGCCCACATCCCGGCATACAACGCGGGCCCCGTGGCAGAAACAACCGGAGCAGGCGACGCCTTCAATGGCGGATTCGCCGTCGCTCTCGCGGAGGGCATGGATCTCGTCGAAGCGGCGCGCTTCGGCTGCGCCGTGGCCGGCATCTCCGTCACTCGCCCGGGCACAGCGCCCTCCATGCCTTCGCGCGCGGAGATCGACGCGCTCCTGAAGAACGCCTGATCTCCGCTTTTCAGCTGCGAACCCCCTCTCGCGCGGCGACAGAATGACGCCGTCGTCGGTGAAAGCTTCCAAAGCTCCTGCTGCTGGAGACCTTCTATAAAAGAAAGTCATGGAGAAGCCGGCACGCGATCGCATCAACAGAGAGCCACGTGACTCCGACAGAGCGCCGGCCGGCCCCGCCCCCGTACTCCGGGGAGAGTTCGTTACCGAGACGCGCGCACGGGCACTGTCCCTGCCACGTTCTGGGGATGTTTCTCCCAGCCGTTTCAGCGCATCATCAGCTACCTCGGAAAGAAGGATGGTATGTTCGCAAACCATCTGCTATCGAGCTGGCAAGCCTTCGAGGCCTCGGTGGAGGTCGCTGCCGTTCTCACGCTGGCCATGGCCGCACTCGGCATCGTCACCGTCCTCAGCGGCGTCATCTGCCGTGGGTTGCGGATGCTGACCAGAAGGCTCATCAGCGGTCGTGTCACTCTGACCATGCACTGAGGGACGCCATGTTCGAATTCTCTCTGTTTCTCTTCCACGTTTCGGTTCCACCGCATACCTTTGCGGTTCTCCTGTTGTTTGGCGGCTTTCTCGCGATTGTCGGATGCCTGGAGACGGTCACCAGCGGCGGCAAGGAAATGAACTCTGCGATTCCGCGCGTGCAGTCCGTTTCCGGTGAAATCGACCGCACAACGACAGCCGATTGACGGCATCAAGTCGCAAAGGGTGATTCACACAAGATGTAAATGCCGGGTGCCCCTACCTCGGTCCGAGCGAACTGGCGATGCCACGCAGTGGAACGGTCAGCACTAACGACTGGCAACTGACGACTAACGACTGTCTTTAGAATTGTCATCCTGAGCGCAGGTGCGCGGCGCTGTTCCGCGCACCGGAGTCGAAGGACCTGCATTCCTTTTCCCTGAACCGGGTGTCTTGTCCGCTGTCCTTGGCGGACAGGCGTGGAGGGCCACCCCCCTCCCCCCTGGCGTTTTTTTGATCAAGTCACGACCCGGAAGGGGACAGATGATTGCAACCGAATCACTTGTTCGCGGCCGTCTTTGACCCCCTTCACGGCCGTCTTTGATCAAGTCAGGGCCGCGACGCACGCAGATGATTGAATCACGATCACTTCGGAGACGACCGTCTTTGATCCAGTCACGGCCGTTTTGTGATCACTCGCAGCCGTCTTTGATCAAGTCACGGCTGTGATGCGGTCATGTGCACGGCTCGAGCCCAGCGCAAGATTTCAAAACAGCAGAGAACAGAAAGCCGGTAGCCGGCAGCGAAACCTGGCCGGCGCACCTGACAAGAAAAGCTCTGTTCCTGAGAACAGAGCTTTCCTTATTTTCAGGGTAGGGTGCGCGGGAGAGATGGGCAAGGACAAACGCGGAGCGCGCCGTTACGGAAGTGCCGAGGGGCCCGGACGTGAACCGGAATGGACCGCAGATAGATACGCGCGAGGAATCAATGGCAACCGGCTTCGCGCTCAGCGCGAATGTCCCATGTCTCCAACACAGGAGACATGGGGCACCCGTATCTTGTTTTGATCGAGACTTGGGCCACCCGCCAAACAAAGTCCTTCACTTTGTTTTCAAATGCTTCCGGAGGCGTCTTCGGCAGTCACATCTCGTGGAATCAAATGCTTCCGAGGAATCATCGTTAAAAAAATAAAAAGCCGGGTGCCCCATATCTCCGCCGTTGGAGACATGGAACAGCGCAAAGCGCCCGATGTGCGCCGCTGCTGCTATGCTTTCTGAAAGCATTTAACGAAAGGCACTACCCATGGCGAACATGAAGAAGATCGCCGAGCTGGCTGGCGTGTCGCTGGGAACCGTCTCCCACGTGCTCAACGGCACCGCCCGCGTCCGCGAACCGCTGCGCAAGCGCGTCATGGACGCCGTGCACGCCACCGGCTATCAGCCCAGCCAGCTGGCCCGCGGGCTACGCCGCGACAAGACCAACCTCCTCGCCATGATCATCCCCGACATCCTCAACCCCTTCTTCCCGGGAGTCGTCCGCGGCGCCGAAGACGTCGCCTTCTCCAACGGCTATCGCCTGGTCCTCTGCAATACCGACAACGACCACGGCAAGGAAGTGATGCACCTCAACGCCCTGCGCACCTACCTGCCGTCCGGGCTCATCGTCATCCCCTCGGACTTCAGCGATCTCACCGCGCAAACTGAGTCGTACCGCCGCGCCGGAGCCGCCGTCGTCTGCGTCGACCGTATTCCCCGCCACTGGACCGGCGACAGCGTCACCATCAACAACGCTGAAGGCGCCTACCAGGCTGCCAATTACCTCGTCGGCCTCGGCCATCGGGACATCGCCTGCATCACCGGCCCGCTGCACCTCACCAGTTCCCAGGACCGCCTCAAGGGATTCAAGCGCGCTCTGCGCGCCGCCAAGATCGAGTCCCCTCACGGGTATGAGCAGGAGAGCACCTTCGACCGCGCCGGCGGCTACGCCAAAACCAAGATCCTCCTCCGCATGGTCCCCCGTCCCACCGCAATCCTTGCCTGCAACGACCTGATCGCTCTCGGCGCTCTGCTCGCCATCCGCGAAGAAAGGCTGCACTGCCCTGAAGACATCTCGGTCATCGGCTTCGACGGCCTCGACCTCACCGAGACCACGACCCCGCAGCTCTCCTCGGTCTACCAGTCGTCCTACCAGCTTGGCGCGGCCGCAGCCCAGCTCGCCCTGGATCGCGTGGCGGACAAGACCCATCCCGTCCGCCACCTCGTGCTCAAAACCGAACTCAAGATCCGCGAATCCGTCGCGCCGCCAAAGAACACTGGCTCAACCGTTCCCCTCAGGAAATCCCGCGCCGCCGCCCCTGTCCTCACCGCGCAATAGGGTAGGCGATGGCTTTAGCCATCGCACCTGAGTGGCGCCAGCCAGGAGCGGCTTCAGCCGCTGAGGTTAATGTCGCCCGGCCGGACTCAGCTCTAACCGCATCGGCTTCTCCGTCTGCTTCTCGAGCCAGACGACCAGATCCGTCCCGTCCAGCCGCTGCAGATGACCGGCCCGCACCTCCTTGCCCCACGCCACCGGCTTCCCATCGATCTTCAGCCGGGCCTCGCTATCGCCCCAGTTCCGGACCACCACCGCCGGATCGAACAGCGGAGAAGCCGCGCTCGCCGCGAACGTCAGCATGACTGACGCTGCCGGCCCGGGCTGCGTCTTCGTCACAACCCACGCCCGCTGCGTCGGATC
>DATGJK010000013.1:0-16935 GCA_035295245.1 Acidobacteriaceae bacterium | reverse complement strand
TCCAGTTCACGAAAGAGAGCCGCACCGGAATGTTGGCCTGCCCCCAGGCATAGAAGAAGAACTGCAGATACCAGAGGATGCCGCCGGAAGCCGCCATGAGCGAGTTCTTCGTCAGCGTCTCGCGAGACTGGCTCAGGTCCTGGCGAAGCGACAAATCCCGGCGCAATCCGAGCCGGAAGAAGCAGTAGGCAAAGTTGATCAGAGCGCCGCCTCCCATGATGATCACGTAAGCGGGCAGCGCAGCATAGAGCGGCTTGACTCCCAGGTGAATCGCAGCGGCGGCCATGGGAGAAGCGGCGTCAATCGCGAAGGACATGCCCGACGAAAAAATGCCGCACATAATGGCCAGCAACAGACCTTTGCCAAGGTTGAACTCCTCGACGCGCACGCCCAGCCGCTGCTCTTTCAGGTGTCCGGCCCAGGAAACGATGGCGATCCCGATCAGCGCCAGCGCGATCCCGCCGAGGGTGTAACCGCCGCTGCGCGTGGCCATCAGAGCCAGGAAGACGCCATGCGCCAGGGGCGGGATGATCGTTCCCACGACCAGCGTCACGCCAATCGCCACTCCGATACCGAGGGACATGCCCAGGTATCGCATGGTCAGGCCGTAACCCACATTGCCGATGCCCCACATGCAGCCGAATAGAAATGCCTTCAGCAGGACGCCATGCGCAATCCCGCTGTAGAAGCCGAAGAAATTCGGCAGCAGGATCAGACTGACCACAATGGGCAGCAAAATCCAGGAGAAGATGCCCGCGACGGCCCAGGTCGTCTCCCAGGACCATTTCCTCACCTTTTCAATCGGCGCGTAGAACGATGCTGCCGCCGCCGCTCCGACCATGTGCCAACCGATTCCGGCAACAACCGACATGCAGATTCCTCTTCCTGCCCTGCGACTACAAATTGCGCACTACACGAATTCGGCGCCGGCCAGATGCGTCAGGGCCGCACAAATTGACTCCGGGGAAACTCCATCATGATCCTGCTGGAGCCGGGCCCACTGGATGGCGAAATTGCCCAGAGTTGAACTCTCCGCCGGTCCACGCTCCACGGGGACGGCAGCCCTCGCGGCCGTCAGCTCATTCAGATAGTCATTGCGGCTGCCTCCGCCGACGACACAAATGCTCTGCGGCCGTTTTCCGGTGAGCTCCGCGATTTGGCCCAGTAGCGACGCATAGCGCGACGCGAGGCTATGGAAGATCAGGTTGGCAAACTGCGGGGCGGCGTCGCATCCTCCACCCAGAGGCGCGAGGCCGCGGCGCCGCAGCTGATCGTTGATGCGCGCGGGCATGTCTCCGGGAGGAACAAAAGCCGGATCATCTAGGTCCAGCAGATGCTCCGGCGGGGAAAGCTGCCGTGCTGCGGCAATTAACTCCGCGAGTTCCCAGCCGCGCCGGCTTTCAGCGCCAGCCGTGCTGCGGGTCAGCGGCTCCCAGGTATTCAGGCACTGGCGCAGCAGCCACATGCCGTGCGCGCTGCTGTGGAAGAGGACCTGACCGCCTGCCGCGCCCAGATTGGTAAATCCGTCCCGCATTGCCTCCGGCGTGCGAAGCGTGCTGTTCAGAAGCACACCCATCAGGGACCATGTCCCGGAACTGAGATAAGCCCAGGAATCGGGCCGTGCGCGAATGCCGGCCACCGCGGAAGCAGTATCGTGGCACGCCGGGGCAATGAGTTGCGTGCCTGTGAAGGCCGGAAGGCGGTTCAGATCGCAGCGGAGCGGTCCCAGCGCCGTTCCCGAATCGATCAGCCGCGGAGCAGCGGCAATCGAAAAGCCCAGCTGCCGAAAGATTCCCTCGTCCCACTCGCGCCGTTCGGGATCGATGAGACCCGTGTGCGTGGCGTTGCTGTATTCGGCGATGACCGGAGCACCCAGCCAGTGAAGGATGTATTCGGGCAAGTTCACCCAGAGCGCCTGCTCCGGCAAGCCGCACGCCCGATCCGCCCAGAGTTGATACACGGTATTGATTGTCTGGATGTGGACGCCCGTTCGCGCATACAGAGTTTCGGCGGGTATGCGCGCATGCACCGCTTCCATTGCCGCGTTGTTGCGCTGATCCCGATAACAGAACGGCTGCGCGAGGGACTTTCCGGCAGCATCGAGACGAACATAGTCCACCGCCCAGCCGGTGACGCCGATGCTGACGATGCCTTCGGGGGCAAGATCCGCGCAGGTCCGCAAACCCTCTTCCAGTTCCCTGCAGATGCGCGCCAGGTCCCAGCGAAAATGCTGGCCGTCCCACACGGGGCTGTTTGCAAATCGATGAACCATCCTGATGGAGGGCGTCAGCCCAGTCCATCGCAGCAGCGACACACGGCAGCTCTCGGCGCCAAGATCGATGGCGACCAGTGATTCGGATCGCTGCGACGAGGGCGCAAGACTCACCGCAGGAATGCCTCAGCTAAACCGCCGTCGACTGGGATCAGGTGGCCCGTTGTGCAACGCGTCTGCGGCCCGGCGAGGAACAGGATCGCCTCAGCGCAATCGGTTGGTTCGATGGGCTGGTGCGTGAGAGTACGCTGCGCGTAGAAGCCTGCGAGTTGGTTCCGCAGCGCATCGTCGTCCGCCCCCGGATCGAACTGGATGCCATACTTCGTTAGCGATGCGATCACGCGGTCGCGGGGGAACATCGTTGATCCCTTCACGACGGTTGCCGGACTGATCCCGTTCACGCGCACCCGGGGCGCCAGGGAAATCGCCAGCTCCCGCACGAGGTGGCTCAGGGCCGCTTTGCTGACGTCGTAGGCCTCGCTGCCGCGCTTGGGGACAACTGCATTTGCGGAACTCGTCAGCACGATGCTGCCATTTGTCTGCTGCTCCGCAAAAAGCTTTGCGGCTTCGTCCGCCAGCAGATAGTTCGCCGTGACGTTCAGATCCAGCGTGGTTGACCACATCGCGTCGCTGATGGTTCCCGTCGCAGAGGAAGGGAAGATGGCAGCGGTGTTGATCAGGATGTCGAGTCCGCCGAACTGCGCGACCGTGGCGCGCATGGCAGCTGCGACGGCTTCGCGGCTGCGGATGTCGACGGAGGTCGCTCCGATGAATTCCCTGCCGGCAATCGCACGAGCCTCGTTCGCAGCCTCTTCCGCGCCGGCCAGGTCGCGATCGGCGATCATCACGTGCGCTCCGCGTTTTGCCGCGAGCAGCGCCGCAGCACGGCCAATGCCGCTCGCCCCTCCCACAATGAGAGCGATCTTGCGGCTCAGCTCTTTTTCCGGAGGCTGGCGGCGAATCTTTGCTTCCTCGAGAGCCCAGTACTCGATGCGAAACGCCTCCGCGGCCGGCAAAGCCACGTAATTTGCATAGACCTGGAAGGCATCGCATGCCGCAGCGGCTCCGGCCTGCGGAACATCGCGCACAACTGTCGTGCCGGCAAGCGCTGTTGCGCCCTGCATCACGTGAATGGCGTTCGTGTAGAACTCGCCGATGATCCGGGATTCCGTCTTGTTCTTGCCAAAGGAGAACATGCCGATACCCGGAACCAGCACCACCGTCGGGTTCGGATCCCGCATCGCCGGCGAATCCGGCAGCGCATGCTGCTGGTAATAGTCCCCGTATTCCTTGCGGTAATGGCGGAGCGCTTCATCTAGCTTCTTCCGGATCGCTGCAGCATCGTCCTTCGCCTCAGCGGGCACGAAGAGTGGTCGAATCTTCGTGCGAATGAAGTGGTCCGGACAGCTCGTCCCCAGATGAGCCAGCTTCGCGGCATCCCGGGAATTCACAAAGCGCAGCACGTCTTCCGCGTCGGACCAGCTGCCGATCATCCCGCGCTGCTGCGAAACGGCTCCCCGGATCACCGGCATCAGCGACAAAGCCATTTCGGAGCGATTAGCCCGCGGAGCCATGGCCTCACCACCGAAGATCTTGTCGCCTCGACCCTGCAGGTGCTCCTGCACGAACTGTCCCAGCTGATCGATCACGTGCAGGGTGTTCAGGTAGCATTCGCGCTGCGTCTCGCCCCAGGTAAACAGACCATGGCCGCCCAGCACGATGCCATCGCACCCTGGATTTTCGGCGACAGCGCGCTTCATCATCATGGCCAGTTCAAACCCTGGCCGTTGCCACGGGACCCAGATCAGGCGGTGACCGAACCGGCGATTGAACTCCTGCATCTTTTCCTTGCCGTTGGCTGCAGCGGCCAGCGCGATCCCCCAGTCGGGATGCAGGTGATCCACATGCCGAAACGGCAGAAAGCCGTGCAGAGGCGTATCAATGGAGGCCGCGACCCCATTCCTCCCAAAGGTGCACAGCGGGTACAAGTCCACCATGGCGTCCTCTTCGGAGGCGCCCTTGTATCGGCGTTCGAGCTGCAACAGCTTATCCAGATACAGCGTCGCGAAACCCTCGCGCTTGATCGTCCCCAGATCGCCGCCGCTGCCCTTCACCCACAGCACCTCTGTGGCGTCGCCCGTCAGCGGGTCGGATTGCTGAATCTTCGAACTGGTGTTGCCGCCGCCGAAATTGGTGATGCGCAGATCGGCGCCGAGCAGGTTGGAGCGGTACCGCAGCAATTCCGGTTCGTCGAGCTTTGCGGCGACAGCTTCGTCCCACAGGTCCTTCAGGTACGTCAGTTCGGCTACAGATGTCATGGCGCGATCATCATGCCACATGGCATGTCAATAGGGCAAATGTTTCCCATTCAATACTCAGGATCGATCCGGCAGCGCGGAGGAATAGCCTTAGCGCGAGGCCACGGTTTCCGGTGGGGTCGCCTCGCGCACCATCTCCGCCGTCACGAGCCGGTGCTCCACGTAGTTGTAGGGAGGAACCGTTGATCCCCGCAGAATCGACAGTCCGAGCTGAATGAGGCTGGGACCGTAGGCATTCGCCTCATGCGACACCGACCCGATCCAGGGACTGCCAGGACGCCGCATTTCCTCCATAGCCTCAGGGATGCAATCCTGCCCCACGATGGCTACGTGCTTTTCCCGCTTTAACTGACGAACCGCCTCGAGCGCTCCAAGAGCGCTGGAATCGGTCGCCGCGGCGATGAGGATGTGCCGGTCCTTGGGGTGACGGTTGAGGAATTCCGAGATGATACGGAAGCTGCGATCCCGCATGCCTCGTCCGTCCATGCGCACAAAATCCTCAACGGGCAGATCGGGCAGCTTTTTGCGCATGGCCTGAAAGGCGCCGGTGATGCGGCTCTGCACCAGAGGACCAGCGTCCTCGATGTCGAGGCCGAGCACCCAGTTCACGTTGCCACCCCAGTTCTGGATCACGTAATCGGCCAGCAGCGATCCCGCCTCGACGCCGACGCGATAATTGTCGACACCAAAATAGGTCGCATGCGGATGAGGGATATCGACCGCAATCAGCGGAATCCCTGCCCCCGCAATTTTGTCTGCAATGATCGGCGCAACCTGCTGGTCGATCTGGAACTCGATCACCAGGTCAACGCGGTTCTTCACGAATTCGTCGGCCACTTCCACAGCGGTCGCGGCGTCGTAGCGATTATCAAGGATGAGTAAATCGACCCCGGCGCGCGTTGCTGCCTCCCGCAGGCTTGCGGTGACCGCCTCGGAGAATGGCATCTCGCCCGATTGCTTGCCGAAACCGAAGCGCAGTTTGCGCGGGCGCGAGACCAGCCGATAGAGGCCATCCTGCGACTGCGCCAGGTAGCCGCGATGCACCAGTGTCTTCAAGATGCGGTAGACGGTGGTCTTTGAAATGTGCGTCCGCTGGTAAATGGTTTCCAGCGGCAGCGGCCGCTCTTCTGTCTGGAGAATCTCCAGCACATCGAGGGCCTTGGAGAGAATCGGGATCAGATACAGGCGCTTGGTCGACGCTTTGGGCAAGACAGGACCTCAGGAGTACCTCAGGCCACTTATATCATTCGAGCTTCGCTGCCGTGCTCCCAGCACTATGCGTAACTGGCGACCGGCGTCTGGTTCCTCGCCTTCCGCTCACGGCGAATGCGCTCGACATAGCCGCTCTCGCGCAAGGCCGCCAATGGATCCTCCGGCAAATTCCGCCCGCCTCTCCAGGCACGCACCAGCGGCTTCACATCGAACCAGAAGGCCTCGCGCAGGCACTCCTCCGCGTCCACAAGCCGGCACTGGTCCTGCAAATCAGCCAGCTTCTCGCGATCGATCAGCGCTGCCCTGGCAAAAATCTCCTGCGCCGTGACGACTGTCTGTATCGCTGCTTCCATCTTGCCCTTCAGATTGTGGCTCTGGTCGATCATGAACGCAGTGCCGTCCATTCCCTGCGGGTCGCTGAGAATTTCATGGAAGATGCGGAAGATCTGGTAGGGATCGATCGAGCCGAGCGTCAGGTCATCATCGGCGTAACGGCGGTCGTTGAAGTGGAAGCCGCCCAGCTTCTTCTCCCGCAGCAGCCACGCAACAATCTGCTCGATGTTCTGACTCGAGTAGTGATGCCCCGTATCCACCAGGACAACTGCCTTCTCGCCCACATGCCTGCACATGGTCAGCGACATGCCCCAGTCCGCCAGATCCGTGTGGTAGAAGGCCGGTTCGAACGGCTTATACTCCAGCAGCATGCGCTGGTCCTCGCCCAAACGTGCATGCACGGTGCGCAGGATCTCCTCCATCCAGTCGATCCGGCGGCGGATGCTCTGCGTCCCGGGGTAGTTCGATCCATCGGCCAGCCAGACGGACAGATCGCGCGACTTCAGAATCTTCGCAATCTCAACCGAGTCCAGCAGGTGCTCCAGCGCGATGCGGCGGATCGACGCGTCAGGGTTGCAGATCGATCCGTACTTGTACTCCTGGTGCTCGAACAGATTCGGATTGATGGAACCGGCGCGCACGCCGTACTTCGTCTCGAGGGCGCGAATGTTCTCGGCATCGCGAACGCCGCCGGGGAGATCCCACAGCACATGCAGGGCCAGCGTTGGCGTAACGCCGGTGAGCGCATTCACCTCGGCTGCGTCGGCGAACTTCTCCTCGATCGTCGCGGCCGCTTCGGCCTGCAGAAACTTGCCGAAACGCGTGCCTGTGTTGGCAAATCCCCACGACGGCAGTTCGATGCGGAATGAGTCCAGCGCTTTAAATACCCGCTCCTGCTGGCTGCTCATGGCTGGTTCTCCCAATGTGAAATAAAATCCCTAATAAAATCAGGCGAAGAGTGATCGTACTTCTGCAGCGGCCTGCTCGTCAAAGAATTCCATCGGCAAACGGGAATTTCCTAGCCCGCGGCCGAAATCACGGGCCCTGGTTACGTCTTCACTCGCAGGAGCCTCCATGCAACGGGTTTGTTTTCTTTTGAAAGTCCGCCCAGAAAAGATTGACGAGTATCGGCGCCGCCACGCTGCGGTCTGGCCGGAAATGCTGGAGGCCCTGCGCCAAACCGGCTGGCATAATTACTCGCTCTTCCTGCGCCCTGATGGCCTGCTCGTCGGCTATCTGGAAACCCCTGACTTCGAGCGTGCCCGCGCCGCGATGCAGCAGCATCCGGTGAATGCTCGCTGGCAGGCGGAGATGACTCCCTTCTTCGAATCGCTCGCTGGCGGAGCTGCGGATGCCAGCATGGCTCCTCTCACGGAAATCTTCCACCTGGATTGAGCAGCGTCTCTCACGGCCTGCATCGCCGTCGCACGGGTTCAATGCTCTGCGGCCATGAAGACGATTGCGTCTCCGTCCGGGTCTTTAATGGCCAGGTCACCCACCTGTTTGTTGACCCTGAAGCCCAGCCGCCGCAATTGCGAATGGGTTTTGCGGAGATCGGGCACGGAAAAGATCAGCCGAAAATGAAGGGAACGGTTCTGCGCTGCATCAGCACCGAGAAACTCGATCCGCTGTTCTGACCCGGGCAGCGCCAGCGCGTCTACTCCCAGCTGCAGACGATGCGCCGCGTGGCGGAACGACAGCTTCTCTTCATAAAACGAAGTTGCGGCCGCCGGATCCTGCACGGGCATACCCACACCCGCGATTCGCTCTGCAATCCGATCCGTACCCAGGTGCTGGCCGCGGTCGAGCGTGTGCCGCGAGCCGGGCATGTACTGCGTGTACTCGATGTTCTGCGTCGGCTTGCCGCGCAGGTCGGACGGCTCCCCGGGTTCCACCGGCCCCTGCAACGTGAAGAGCAGATTGCCCGCGCCTGCCGTCTTCACCGGGGTTGGCGTCAGTCCATGAGCGACGTAGTCCTGATACAGCGCATTGAGATCGGGCGACTCGAAGCAGATGTGCATGAATCCCACCCAGTCGTCCGCGTTCCGGCGCGGGTAGAGTTCGATGAACTGCCGGTCATTGATCTTGAAGAAGGCCTCCGTCGGCGTTCCGCCCCGGTCCATGGCGAAGGCTTCCTCGAAGCCGAGCTTGTGAAAGAAGGCGCGTGACTGCTCCAGATCCGATACGCGGATCGCCACGTGCGCGATGCCGGACAGATTCGCCGCGGACGACTGGGCGGGGAGCGCGCGTGCGCACAGGAGCATCAGCATTCCCATCGCTCCCGCCGCGACTGCCTGCATTCGGCTCATTCTGATTGGCCGCTCCCCTGCGCTGATATCGCTCATTGTTGGCCATTTCCAGGGGCCGCCTTCGCGACTTCCACCGCGAATACGTAGGTAGGTCCGAACATATTCGATCGGAAAATGATCCATTTCAAATCAGGAGTGAAGCTCACGTTCGGCTCCAGCCGGTAGTTGTGCCGCGACATGTTCACCAGCCGCTCGGCATGAAACACGCCCGGCTGAATGAAATCCGGCTTGTTGATGCCTTCGCCAGTGATCATCCGCGGATGGAAGAGGTAGATCCACTCGCCGTCCGGCGCATGCGCTACCTGGCCGGGATCGCCGCCGTCCCCGCAGAACAGCGACTCGTCGTGCGAGACGTTGAAGTGAATCGACCACTCGTTCCGCTGCATGTGGTAGGCAGCGCGCCGGCCCGTATCCACGTTGTAGCTGGCCAGCCAGAAATCCTCGCCCTTGGGTATCTGCCAGTCATACCACAGCGTGTGGCCGTCATGTCCCCAGAATTCATGCCCGAAGATTTCCATGAACATGGTGCGCTTATGGATCATGGTGTTGTGCGTGCCGTCCGTGTGAATCGTCCAGATGCGATCCACCTTCTGCCACGGACCCTCGTGGCAATACATCAGCAGATCCGGATCGGTGGGTGAAAACAGCAGGTGATTGACCCAGTCGGTGCTGTGCAGCAGCGTGCGCATCTGCCCCGTGCGCAGGTCGATCACGAACAGCACGATGGGCAGGCGTGCCGCGAGCCGCTGCTCCATCATTTGCCCTTTGTTGAGGGGCTGCAGCAATCCCTGCGGCTGCTGGCCGCCACGGCGCTCGCTTTCGGGCCGGGATTGCGACGGAGTTGTATAGGGCTGCCCTTCGCCCGCGTTGCCTTCAATGTACGTTCCGGCCGCCAGCGTCTCATCCGCATTGATGGTGGAGACCATGGCGCGCGGCGGCAGATCCACAAGCTTGCGCGTCTCACCGGTGTCAATGTTCGTCACATAAAGGGAACGCTTCATGGAAGCGCGAGCGGCGGGCGTTGCCGATTCGGCCTCCTCGCCCTCGGCTTTGATGTAAAAGACGCTGGGAGTCTTGAAGCCCGCCTGAATGGCAAAGACGTGCCCCTTGACCACCTGGCGCGATTTCCATGTCGTCAGATCGAGCGCATAGACGCCCTCCGGAGACGTGTACACCATCTGCTTCCCATCCGGCGTGTAGGCATTCACATTGAAGTAGAAGCTCGCGGAGTTCGGCTCCTGGGAAACGCGCACCACACGGTGGCCTGTCGCCGGATCAATCCACGAGGCCGGCGGCGGGTCTCCCGGCTTCCACGACGGATCCGATCCGACCGCATCCGGCTTTACGGTGCTCGCAGCGCGCTGCGCCATAAGGCCCAATGGAAGCGAAAAAGCCATCAACGCGGCGCATAATCCGGTCTTCAGACGAGGTGATTTCACGATTGACGCTCCTGGGGTAAAGTCATCGATGAATCGCGCGCCGCATCCGGGCGAGTATGTTCACGCAAGCGTGGCTCAGCGCTCATACGGCTTCTGCGCCGACAGAAACGGGTCCGGCGGATCATGCCACACCTGCGGCGGATCCCGATGCGCGGGATCGAACCGCTGAACATCGTGCCGCAGATACCGCGCGAGCGGCAGATGCTGGTCGCGAATGGCCTGCACCACGCATTTCGCCAGTTCCAGCGCCCCGTACGCGTTGAAATGCGTGTTATCCGCGAGCGCTTCGGTTTGACCTGGAAATGTGTTCGCAGCGTAATGCACAAAGGCCTTCAGCGTTCCCTCCGGCCCCATCGCCTCGAATAACGTTTTGCTCATCGCGTTCAGCTCGATCAGCGGCACGCCCTCATCGCGCGCGATCTCGCGCATTGCCTGCGGATAATCGCCCAGAGTTGGCACAATCTTTCCGTCCGCAGAAAAATCTCTCCGGTTCATCGAGGTAACCAGCATCGGGTTTGCTCCGACGGCGCGTGCCTTTGCGATGTACCGCCGCAGCAAGTCCTTGTATTCGGGAATCGACACAAATCCTCTGCCCGGCTTTTGATCATTGTGCGCAAACTGCATCAACAGGTAATCGCCGCGCCGGATGGTGCTAAAGATTTTGTCGAAGCGGCGCTCGCTCTCAAAACTGGCAATCGTCTCGCCGGATTCCGCCTCGTTAGCGATGGCGACGCGGTCGTTGAAGAATTCGGGCAGCATCTGACCCCATGCGGCCCATGGCTCCTTGTCCTGGTCGACGACCGTGGAGTCGCCCGCGAGATATACGGTCGGGACCTGCACGGGGGCGATGTCAATGGATTCAACTGCCGGGTGTTCCCCGGTGAATTCCAGAGTTAGCTTCTCGTCCCAATCCAAATTGCCGATCTCGCGGGGCTTGAGCCGCACCTCCTCCTGATCGTTGACCTCGGGAGTGCGCACGTGGACGACGAAGCTTCGCCGCGCTGTGTTCCCGGGCTCCGTCGCCACATCCCACAGCATGAGCCGCCGTGCCTCGGCCTTGAGCGTCGTGACCGAGGAGGCCGCCTTGTCACCGAGGATTACGGTGACCCGGTAATCCCCATCAGGCTCCGCGGCGGAAATGAAGAACGCCTTGCTGCTCGTGCACACGTCATCGCGAACCTGCGGCGCATCCGCAAGATCAAATCCGAATGGCTGCCCCGGTCCGTAGCGCGTTCCCTCCAGCCCTTGCGCACGGTGGTGCGCTGCGGCGGCGCATGTCAGCTTCCAGTGCACTGGCTGCGGGGCCGCGGCTGCCATCGCCCACAACATTTACCGGCCTGCCTTCTTCCCGTGACCGTGATGCGACAACTGTTCAACCTGCGCTCCTGCCAGCAGGAAGCCGCCGACGCCGTAGTTGTAGCTCGATGAGGGCAAGTAATAGGCCGGAGCCGCTCCGGTCTGCTGAATATTGCCGAGCCGCCCGTCTGCATAAACTTGTCCGACCAGCCCGCGCCATGCTTTTGCAATCACCGGCAGGTAGGTGGCGCGATCAAGCACGCCATGGTTCACGCCCCACGCCAGCCCAAACGTGATCAATGCTGAGCCGGAAACTTCCGGCTGCGGATAATCTTCGGCATCGAGCAAGTCAGAATGCCAGAGACCGCTCTGCTTGTCCTGAATCGCTGCGACCGCCGCTGCCATTTCCCGCAACTGCTGTTCGTACCGGCCGCGGTCCTTATAGTCCTGCGGCAGGTAGTCCAGCGTGCGGGCGATTCCTCCCATCACCCACCCATTGCCGCGCGACCAGAACACCGGGTTTCCCTTCTGATCGGTCTTCTGCAGGTAGGTCACATCGCGGTAGTAGAGGTGGCGCTCCTTGTCATACAGCAGATCGGAAGTCTCCCACCAGTGCTGGTTCATGTACTCGAGGTACTTCGCGTCATGGGTCACCGCGTACATGCGCGTCCACACCGGAGGAGCCATAAAGAGGGCGTCGCACCACCACCAGGGAATCTTCGCCTGGGCCGCAGGAATCGGTGCTGCCGCTCCGCCCAGCAACCGGTCTAGTGCGGCCCTGGTGGGCGCAGCTTTCTCCGGGGACTGGGAGAGCAGATCGAGTTCCAGGTAAGTTTGTGCGACGCTCTGATCGTCGGCGTTGGGAATTTCGGATCGCAATTCCCAGTGGAACTTCTCCCCCATACCCTGCATCGCGTCGCGATATTTGGGGTCGTTGAGAGCCGGCGAGGCCGCCATGAAGCCGGCATAGAGAGCGCTCCAGGTCCAGATGCGATCGAGATACGGCTGCGACCAGCCCAGTTCCCAGTCCGCCACCTTGCGCATTGCCGCCCGGACGTCCGCCGGTTTCGTAGAGCCCGAGAGCTTCGCCTTCGGACCCGGATTGGCCGGCGCGTCGCCGAAATGCCGTGCGATATCGCGGTCGATCCCCTGCTGTTGTTCCGGTGGAATAGTCTGCGCCCACGTGGGCGCCGCCACAGAGCACGCGGCGACGATGAGGGGGAGGGCTGCCCGGCACAGGAAATTCATGCAACGAGACTGGAGCCAACGGAAGGGGAGAAACGTGCGCGTCACGGTGCCTTTTTCGTATTGAGTTCTGTGATGGGGCATCGGGTCATATTTCCCGATTCGCACACCATACGTGATCGTTTCCCTGAGAGTCAATAGGGACTCCGTTTCCCATGCGAAATCTCTACTCGCGAAGCCCGCTCGTCCATCGCTCATCGTTGGTTCTCTCCTTCCTGGCTTCCTGAAACGATTTGCAGCGCCCCGACGATGCCCGACGGCAGCGGCTGCAAGTTTTCCGTATCCTGCGGTGCAAAGCGCTTTCCGTACCGCTGCCAAAGCAGCCGGTAATCGGGCGCTGCCCGCCCCGCCAGTTCGTTGATCGCCGTGTTCGCCACGACGATCTTCAGTTCGTTCGTCCCCGCATGCAGCAACTTGCTGACGTCCACAGTGAACGGCGGCGTCCACACGGATCCGGCCAGCTTGCCATTGACATAGACCAGCGCCGCATCGCGCACCGGCGCATCGAGCCAGGTCTGCATTCGGGCCTGGTGCAGTGACTCGCGCGCCGTCGGTTGGCCTTTGCCAAAGTTCAGCACCGCATTTCCGGCGCGAACGACCGACTCTGGAATCTCAACGGTCCGCAGATAGGTCGCGGTTCCCGAGTAGTAGCGGCCCTCCGGATCATCGGCCCAGGAATGCAGGGTCTGCATCGGCTCGCTGGAACCTGTCTTGTCGAAGGTCAGTTTCCAGTCGTGACTCAGGTCGATGGGCTCAAAGGATGCGTGCGGCGCAGGAGGCGGCGGGGGTGCGGCGCTGTCGGAGAAGATCACCACTCGCGATTCATACGGCGCCAGTGTCATGCTCAGCCCTCCCTGGCCAGCGTCGCGCACTTTTCCCGTGAACGGGTCCCACCACTCGGCTTTGTGTCTCTCTGTGCGGAATGCAGCCATAAATTGATGAGACAGGTTGTCGGTGTTCGCGAGGAAATAGACGTCCGCATCCGGCAGCTTGCGGTGAATAAACCCCACTTCCGGCACCGCCGGACTCAGTTCCACATCAGGTTTTAGAAAGCTCCTGATTGCCGGGCCCACATCGGCCGGATTCTCGACCAGCCTGGCGGTTTTCGCTCCGGTGCTGAACAGTTCCTGCGAGATCTGCTGCACCGCGGCTGAATCGCGTTTGGACTCGATCCATCCGGGCGCCCGGGAAGGAGCGTGCCCCAGAGCGATGACCACGCCGCCGTCGCGCCCGTAGCGTTCGATCCTGCGATATGTGACCAGGGGTAATCGCTCCACATTGGGCAGCACCAGCACAGGATAGTGAATGCCCACGCGGTCGATGGCTTCGGAGTCAATGAAGTCGAAGTTGTAACCAGCGTCGAGAATGGCCGGAACCAGTTCGCGCCCCAGCAGCCTGGCCATCTGGTCGCTGACGGAAGACTCGCTGGCGCGTCCTCCTCTTGCCGTGGGGTAACCCTCTGCCGTCCATGGAACGCCCGCCGCCGGAGCGGCAGGATGGAAATTCGCCTGCGCATCTTCCTCCGGCAGCAGCACCGCGATGTCATTCGCAGGCTTGCCCTGCCGGAGCAGCCAGCTCATGCGCGTCAGATAGCGCGTCACGTCCGGCATCACGATCCACCATGGGTTGTGGCTGTTGAACACGGCTGCCGCGTAAAACGAGTACCCCGGCTCGCCTGCGGACGGTGGCGAATACGGCCAGCCGTGCCCCATGAGCTGATTGATCCCCTGAAGAAAAAACGTGTCCGCCTCGGCCTTCATGTCGAGAGGCGTCGCGCGAAACGGCGGAGAGTGCAGCCAGGTCCAGGTCTCCGACGAGGTCACCGGGCGCCCATAGATGTGGCTGGCCGACGTGGCCCAGCGCGTAAACGAAAACGGACCATGCCACTGCGAGCCTTCGCCCTCCGGCAAATCGACGCGCGCGTTGCTCGAGAGCGTCACCGCCGGAATTCCGTAGCTCTGCGACCGGAACTGCGTGTGGTGCGCATGTGCCCATGCGTTGATGGCTGTCAGGTAGTTTTCATCGATGAGTTCCGCCAGCGTCCGGCCCCAGTCGTAGCGCAGGTCGGCTGCCTGTTCATCGGTGCCCTCCGCCAATTCGGGCAGGTGCGGCAGCAGATCGTAACCGCGGCGGTTGCGGAATTCGGTGAGCAGATCCGGCGTCCAGTCCGATCCATAGACCTCAAGGCTGTCGCTAAAAACCGAATACGGCGGATGCTGCCCAAACGCCCGCACCAGCGGCTCCGCCACGTTCTTCAGGTGATCCTGAACGGCCTTCGCGCTGAAGTGATCGATCACGAAGCCTTCGGCGCCTGCCGCCGGACGCTTAACCTGTTGCCCGGTTCGGCTGCTGATGAAAAACAGGGCTACGCGATTGCCGGAACCGTCCGGCAATTCGAGACGGCCGCTCCGAATGGCCTCAATCCGCTGGGCATGCGCTGCATCGTACTTGCCAGGGCTGCCCGCTGCGACAAAGGTCCCCATCAGGTCTTCGCCGTTCTCGAGCGCAGGCGCGGCGACGGAGCGCTCGCCCTCCCCGATCGGCGTTGACACAACACGGAGTTCGCCCGCCGATTCAGTGACCGGAACCCAGGCCCCGCCATAGGGCCAGCCGCTCCCCAGGGTGAGGCTCACGCGCATCCCCAGTTCCTGACCGGTTCGTGCGGCGAAGCTCACGTTGCGAAGAAACGCCGACGACAGGAACGGCTCGTTGCGCACGCCTTTCTCCGGATCATCCAGCGCCATAGGATACACAGGCTGAATCTCGACACCGCCAATGCCGCCCTGCTTCATGGTGCGCAGTTCGCGCGCCAGTTCCGCTTGCTCGACGGCAGGACCGAACCACCACCAGCGCATCATGGGTTCTGCGTCCGCCGGCGGCGAAGCGAAGCTGCGCTTCAGTTTCGCAAGCGCGTCGCCGGCGCGCGACGGCTCGTTTTGCGCGTGCAGCCGGACCCCTGAAAACGCGACAGCGCAGAGCGCAAGAGCAATGTTCGCCGGAATGCGAACAGAATTCAGCACGGCAACCTCCTGACAGCGCAGCCATCCTATCCTGGTCAGGCGGGGCGCCGCACTTCGAATATGAAACTACGTCCCTATTGACAATTCAACCGTGACTTCGGTAATGTCCCGCCGTTGAGAAAAATCACAGCCGTTCCCCATCTCTGCTCATTTCCTGGAGGCAATTTATGCAGTTGAAGAAACAGAGGGATCTTCTGCGGCGCTATTTTGGGCCGCTCCTTGCCATCGCTGCCCTCTTGCTGCTCCCAGTCTGTTCCGGATGGTCTCAAACCGGCGGCGACGGCTCGATTCAGGGCACCGTCACCGACAGTTCAGGCGCGGTGATCGCCAATGCGACGATAACCGCAACCAACGTCGCCACCAACGTGTCGACCGTGCGGACCTCCTCCTCCGCCGGATTCTTCAGCGTCTCTCCGCTGCCGGCCGGCACATACCGGGTGACCGTTGACGCTACAGGTTTCAACAAGCTTGTCCAGGACGACGTCGTGGTGAACGCGCTCCAAATTCGCGCTCTTAATCCTGTGATGAAAGTCGGCGAAGCGACGCAGACGGTCACTGTGACCGCTGCGCCCCCGGTGCTGGACACTCAGGATGCGACGCTTGGCATGACGATTCAAAACGAGACTTATTCGAACCTGCCGATTCAGGTGAATGGCCAGCAGCGCGATCCCACTGCTTTTGCCGTGCTCACTCCGGGAGCGCAGGGCGGAACGCGCCTGCCGGTCATCGGCGGAACCGGCAATTATCTCGGCCAGCTTTATCTCGACGGGATGCCAGCAGAGACCATCAACCAGCAGGGCGATAACCGCCTCGTCTCGCAGAACGTCGATCTCGATGCTGTCGACCAGTTTCAGGTGCTGACAAGCACGCCTCCGGCAGAGTTCATGGGCGCCGGCGCCGAGAACTTCACGATGAAGTCGGGCGGCCTCCAGTATCACGGCCAGGTTTCGGATTTCATCCGCAACACCATCTTCGATACGTGGGGCTTCACCGCCAAGGGGGCGACCACGAAGAATGCCGCCGGTCAGACGGTTGCCGCTCCAAAACCCTCGGAGCATCAGAACGAGATCTCTGCGACTCTCGGCGGCAAAGTTCCCCATACCGGCAACAAGCTGTTCTTCTTTGTCGCGTACGACAACTACATGGAGCGTCTCGGTCCCAATTACTCCCTGTACACCATCCCGACCGCGCTCATGCGCAGTGGCGATTTCAGCGAGCTCAGTCCCAGCGGCGCGCCCGTCATCTTCGATCCCACCACGACCACCTGCGCCGGAAGCACCTGCAGTCGCGCACCCGTGATGGGCGTCAAGAACGGCGTTCCTACAGCAAACGTGATTCCCTCCGGTGAAATCTCGCCGATTACGCAGAAGATGGAGTCGTTCCTCCCGGCGCCCAGCAACTCAGGTCTCTCGAATAACTACCTGGGCGGTCTGCCAAAGGGATTCAATAACCATGCCATCGACTGGAATGTCGATCTTGATCTGAGCGAAA
>DATGJK010000012.1:0-3324 GCA_035295245.1 Acidobacteriaceae bacterium | reverse complement strand
GCTCTCGGCCGGCGGCGGAGCGGTTGGAGCGCTCGTGGCCGGATGGCTTCTGAAGGTCCTCAGCGTCTGGCGGCCCATTCCGCAGTACCCGATCCACGTCACCGTTACGGCCGATGCACGCGTCCACGGCCTCGCGGTGCTGCTGGCCGCGGCCAGCGCCATTCTGCCTGCGCTCCTGACTGCGCGCCAGATCTGGAAGACCGATGCCATGCAGGCCATGAAGGGAACCGCGCAGCCCGTTCTCCGCCGGCTGAGCGTTCGCGACGTGCTGCTCGGCGTGCAGGTCGCCCTCTGCGCGCTGCTGGTGACCAGCGCCCTGGTCGGCTTGCGTGGGATGCAGCGCTCTCTGCATGCTCCGCTCGGCTTTGAGCCGCAGGGCGCAACCCTGGCGATCACGCAGATGAAGATGTCTGGTTACACCGATGCCACCGCCCTGCCGGTGCAGAAGCGCATGATCGAGCAGGCGCAACAAATTCCGGGTGTCACGGCTGCCGCCACGATCGACGAGATTCCCCTCAACGCCGGCGGCAGCAGCACGCCCGTTTACCGCGCGGGAACTACGGATTTCCGCAGCTCCAACAGCGCGGCCACCGCCAAGTACTTCAACATTTCTCCCGGATATCTGCAGGCCGCGCAAATGCGTCTCATCGCCGGCCGCGATTTCACCTGGGCCGACGATGAGCATCACCCGCGCGTCGTCCTTGTGAATCAGACGCTCGCCCATCTGCTCTTCGGGAATGCGCCGGCTGTTGGCCGGCACTTCGCCATGCCCGGGCCCAACGACTACGAAGTCATTGGCGTCGTCGAAGACGGCAAGTACGATTCGCTGACGGAGGATCCGGTTCCCGCGATGTTCTGGCCCCTGCCGCAGAATCCGGAAAACGATGTAACGCTGGTCGTGCGCTCGAGCCGTTCTTCGCCGGAAATGGCAGGTGCGCTGAACGGCATGCTCGCGAAGATCGATCCCACCCTGCCCGTCACCATCGAAAGCTGGCCCGATGCGCTGGATCTGGCGCTCTTCCCAGCCCGCGTAGCCACCGTCGCGCTGGGCATCCTGGGCATGCTGGCCGGCATGCTGGCGGTCACCGGCATCTTCGGCATGACCAGCTACACCGTCGCCCGCCGCCTGCGCGAACTGGGGATTCGTGCGGCGCTCGGCGCGCAGCGCGTGCAAATCTTTCGCGCGGCGATCGGACGCACCGTGCTGCTGCTGGGCTGCGGCTCCGTCGCCGGCCTGCTGCTTGGCGTCATGGCCAGCAAGGTGCTCGCCAGCATTGTTTATGAGGCGACCGTTTACGATCCCGTCGTCATCACCGGCGCTCTGGCCGCGATGATCGCCATCGGCACCGCAGCCGCGTCGGTGCCCGCCCGCCGCGCCGTGCAGGTAGACCCCGCGGCGTTGCTGCGCGAGCAATAACGCAGCCGGCCACTGGCCGGCGCAGGGCCCCATGAAAAACTGAGTCCTGAAGACGCGAGCACTTCATCCAACAGGGGCGTGGCGACACGCCGGGGAGGATGACGCATGAACATCGCGATCTTCGGAGCTTCCGGTGGTACTGGGCGCGAACTGGTCCGGCAGTCGGCGGGGCGAGGACATCAGGTCACCGCATTTGTCCGCAATCCTCACTCGCTGCCCAATGTTTCCGGTACGCAGCACCCGGTACGCAGCGTCGTAGGCGACGCTCTGGATCCGCGTGCCGTCGCCAGCGCCATCGAAGGACAGGACGCGGTGCTGTCGGCGCTCGGTCCGCGCACGCTGCGCAACGATCCCCTGCTGCCGGAATCGATGCGGCACATCCTGGCTGCCATGCAGCAGAACGGAGTGCGCCGTCTGATCGTGCTGGGCGCAGCCGGCGTCTGGCCGGGCGCAACGCGCGATCTCTCGGCACCCGGCAAGCTCATCCTGAACTTCCTGCATTCCGTCATGCTGAAGCAGGTTTTCGCCGAACATCGCGAGATGCAAACGCTCATCCGCAACAGCAGCGCGGAATGGACGGTCGTGCAGCCGCCGTTTCTCTCCAATGCCCCCGGTCGCGGCCAATATCGCGTACGTCCGGATACCCTGCCCGCCCGCGGCATGCGCATCGCGCGCGCCGACGTGGCGCATTTCATGCTCGCGCAGCTCAGCAGTTCGGAGTGGGTGCGCAAATCGCCCTATCTGTCCTGGTGACGGAACCGCGCCCTCTGCGGTGTCGCTGCATCCAATACACAGGCCAAATTCTCATATCTGGAGCACCCATGAACTACCGTCTTCTCGGCAGGAGCGGACTGCGCGTATCAGAGATTTCGCTGGGCACCATGACCTTCGGTGAGGAATGGGGGTGGGGCACCGCGAAGGATGAAGCCAGAAAAATCTACGATGCATATCGCGCGGCCGGCGGCAATTTCATCGACACCGCAAACCTGTACACCATGGGCACCAGTGAAAAGTTCGTTGGAGAATTTGTGAAGGGCCACCGCGAGCAGATGGTCATCGCGACCAAGTACGCGAACGCGGCGCCGGGCAATGATCCGAACGCCGCCGGCAATCAGCGCAAGAACATGGTGCAGGCGGTGGAGGCGTCGCTGAAGCGGCTGGGCACCGACTACATCGATCTTTACTGGCTGCATGTCTGGGACGGGATCACGCCTGTAGAAGAAGTGATGCGCGCCTTCGACGATCTGGTGCGTCAGGGAAAGGTGCTCTACATCGGAGTATCCGATGCGCCGGCGTGGTGGATCGCCCAGGCGAACACTCTGGCGGAGCTGCGCGGCTGGACACCGTTTGTCGGCCTCCAGATCGAGTATTCGCTGCTCGAGCGCACCGTAGAGCGCGAGCTGATTCCCATGGCGAAGGCCTTCGGGCTGACTGTGACGGCATGGTCTCCGCTGAAGGGCGGCGTGCTGAGCGGCAAGTATCGCAAAGAGGGCGCGGCCGCCGCGGACGCGCGCTATTCGTCGGACATGATGAAGGGATTCCTGCCGGAGCGGCAGCGCCAGGATCGAGTCGTCGAAGCCCTGGCGCAGATCGGCAGCGAAACCGGGCGTTCGATGGCCCAGGTCGCGCTGGCATGGCTGCGCCATCGTGAGGTGCCGGTGATTCCCATCATCGGCGCGCGCAAAATGACTCAGCTGGAGGATAACCTGGCCAGCCTGAACCTTGAACTGTCCAAAGAGCACGTGCAGCGCCTGGATGAGTCCAGCGCGGTGGATCTGGGATTTCCATACGAGCTGTATGCGATGGAGGTGCCGAGCACGTTCCGCTATGGCGGCATGCGAGACCGCATCGTCGCCTGAGGCCCTACAATGGCGGGCGGAGGAGCTACTGATGAAATTCACCCGCCG
>DATGJK010000011.1:0-8198 GCA_035295245.1 Acidobacteriaceae bacterium | reverse complement strand
CACGCGATCAGCACGATCGAGGCCGTTCCCAATGCGCCGCCGGTTACGGTAGTCCACTGCCCGCGGCTCTTCGACAGTACCAGCGGCAAGATGCTGGGGCCGACGACCGTGGTGATCAGCGGCGACAAGTTCGATAAGGTCGAATCGGGGGCGCAGAGTGCGGAGGGCGCGACAGTGATCGAGGTGGGCAGCGATGCGACTTGCCTGCCGGGATTGATCGACGACCACGTGCACCTCGACGATCAGTTTGGGAAGAACACCTACCAGGAGCAGGCGCACCTGAACTTCGCCAACAAAGTGCTGCGCTCGACGCTGTATGCGCGGCGCACGCTGATGGCGGGGTTCACGACGGTGCGCAATGTGGGCGACAGCGATTACGACACGGTCGCGCTGCGGCAGGAGATTGCGGCGGGGACGGTGATTGGGCCGCGGATCTTCACGGCCGGTCCGGCGATCAGCACGACGGGCGGCCATGCGGACAGCACGAACGGGCTGAGCCTCGAGTACCAGGGGAATCCGGGACCGCTGCAGTCCATCTTTAACGGGCCGGATGAGGCGCGGAAAGTGGTGCGGCTGCACTACAAGAACGGTGCGGACCTGATCAAGGCGATGCCGTCCGGCGGCGTGATGGATCTGGGGACGAACGGCTCGAATCCGCAAATGAGCGAGGACGAGATTCGCGCAGTGGTGGAGACGGCGCACGACTACGGCATGAAGGTAGCGGTGCACGCGCACGGAGCGGAGGCGATTCGGCGATCGGTGGTCGCGGGTGTGGATTCGGTGGAGCACGGCACGTTCATGGACGACCAGGACATCGCGCTGATGAAGCAGCACGGGACGTTCTACTGTCCGACGGTGTACACGGGGCAGTTTGTCGCGGAGCAGGCGAAGAAGGGCGCGTATCCGGCAACGGTGGCGGCGAAGGCGATTGCGATCGGGCCGCAGATCATGAGCACAGTGGCGCGCGCGTACAAGGGCGGAGTGAAGTTTGCCTATGGCACGGACGCGGGCGTGTATCCGCATGGGCAGAACTGGGAGGATTTCATCTACCTGGTGAAAGCGGGGCTGCCGCCCGCGTACACGCTGCAGATGGCGACGATCAACGCGGCGCAGCTGCTGGGGCATGAGGACACGCTGGGCAGCGTGGCTCCGGGGAAGTTTGCGGACCTGGTGGTGGTGCCGGGAAACCCGCTGGACGATATCAGCGCGATGAGCAAAGTGGATTTCGTGATGAAGGCGGGCGTCGTGTACAAGCGCGACGGGAAAGAAGTGCTGCAGTGATGTTGGGGATACGGAAAGGACCTCGAACCATGTCGATGATGCGTTGTGCTTTCGCGATGGCGGCTGCGTGGCTCGCCATGGGGGCTGCGGCCCAGACGCCGGCGCCGCAAGATCCCTCGCTGCCGCCGGACAAGTACATCTGGCTGGAGGAGAACAGTCCGAAGACGATGGAGTGGGTGAAGGCGGAGGACGCGCGCACGGCCAAGGTGATGGAGGCCGATCCGCGCTTTGCGCAGTACAGCGACGAAGCGCTGAAGGTGCTCGAGGACCCGAACCGGCTGCCCACGCCGAATCTGCGCGGCGACGAGGTCTACAACTTCTGGCAGGACCAGAACAATGTACGCGGCGTGTTGCGGCGGACGTCGCCGGAGGACTTCGGCAGCGCGAGCCCCCACTGGCAGACGGTGCTGGACATCGATGCGCTGGGCAAGCAGGAGAACAAGAGCTGGGTGTATCACGGGATGAACTGCATGTATCCCGGCGACCGGTATTGCCTGCTGGCGCTGTCGGTGGGCGGCGAGGATGCATCGACGACGCGCGAGTTCGACCTGCGGGCCGGCAAGTTTGTCGAGAGCGGATTCATATCCCCGCACAGCAAGCAGAATGCGTCGTGGGAAGACAAGGACACCCTGCTGATTGCGCGTGACTGGGGTCCGGGGACGATGACGAAGTCGGGGTACGCGTTTGTGGTGAAGGAGTGGAAACGCGGCACGTCGCTGGAGAGCGCGAAGGAGGTGTTCCGCGGCGAGCCGGACGACATTATGGCTGCGGGGTTCGTGCTGCACGATGCGCAGGGCGAGCAGCTGACGATGCTGGTGCGGCGGGTGAGCTTCTTCGAGACTCGTTACTGGGTCAAGACGCCGCAGGGTCCGAAGGAGCTGGCGATACCGAGGAAGGCCGAACCGGCGGGATTGCTGGCGGGACGGTTCCTCATCCACCTGCACGAGGACTGGACGCCGCAGGCGGGCGGCCCGGCATTCGCGCAGGGGTCGCTGGTCGCAGTGCCGCTGCAGGAAGTGCTGCGGGATCCAGCCCACCTGAAGCCAGCCGTCGTGTTTGCGCCGAGCTCTGACGAATTTCTGAACGACTACGCGACGACGAAATCGCGGCTGATTGTAACGACGCTGAAGCATGTGCTGGGGAGGGCATACGTTTACTCGCCGGCGGGACAGAGTGGGTGGGAGAAGAAGGAGCTCAGCGTTCCCGACAACAGCACCGTGGACATTGCCACGGCGAGCGACACGAATGACAGCTTCTTCCTGGAGGTAACGAGCTTTCTGACGCCTCCGTCGCTGCTGCAGGGCGATGCGGCCGCCGGCACGCTGAAGGCATCTCGTTCGCAGCCGCCGCTCTTCGACGCGTCCGAGGATACCGTCGAACAGCTGTACGCGACCTCGAAGGACGGGACGAAGGTGCCGTACTTTGTGGTGCACCGCAAAGAGATGCAGATGAACGGGAATAATCCGACGCTGCTGAACGCGTACGGCGGATTTGAGATTTCCGAGACACCGCGTTACTCGGCCCTGGTCGGCAAACTGTGGCTGGAGAAGGGCGGCGTGTTCGTGCTGGCGAACATCCGCGGCGGGGGCGAGTTTGGCCCGGCATGGCATGAGGCGGGGTTGAAGACGTACCGGCAGCGCATCTACGACGACTTTGCCGCCGTAGCAGAGGATCTGATCGCGCGGAAGATTACGTCGCCCCGGCATCTGGGCATCATGGGCGGCAGCAACGGAGGGCTGCTGATGGGCGTGGAGATGACGCAGCATCCGGAGTTGTGGAATGCCATCGTGATCCAGGTGCCGCTGCTCGACATGCTGCGCTACGAGCACATCGCCGCGGGCGCGAGCTGGGTGGGCGAGTTCGGATCCGTGAGCGTGCCGGAGGAGCGGGCGTTCCTCGAGAAGATCTCTCCCTACAACCAGCTCAAGCCGGACGTGAAGTATCCCGAGCCGTTCCTGTTTACGACGACGCGCGACGACCGGGTGGGTCCGCAGGCGGCGCGCAAATTCGCCGCCAAGATGGAGGAGTACCACGAGCCGTTTCTCTACGACGAGATTACGGAGGGGGGCCACGGCGCGGGCGCCGATCTGAAGCAGGACGCGCACACGTGGGCGGAGACGTATGTGTATCTGGCGGAGAAGCTGATGTAGAGCCGGAACGCACCAGATCCTGCATTACGCACCACAAAGCGACTGTGGTACCAACTCTGATATTGGTGCATAATCTATGTATGAGAACCAACGTCAATCTTGATGAGGATGTACATCAGATTGCTTCGATCTACGCGTCTGCCCGGGGCATCTCGCTCGGCGCTGCCATCAGCGAACTGATTCGGAAGGCGGAATCACAACCGGAACGACCCGAGATCAGGCGGTCTCCCAATGGCCTGCCGTGTTTTCCGCCATCGGGCCGGGTGTTGACTCCCGAGATGGTGAAAGAGGCGGAGAGTGAGATCGACTAGACCGCGTTATCTGCTGGATCTGAATGCCCTGATTTCTCTTGCAGACCCGGACTCCATTCATTACAAGACGATGCATCGCTGGTTCAACTCCACGGGTAAAAATGACTGGGGTGTCTGCCCGTTGACCGAATCAGGATTCGTGCGCGTCACGACGAATCCGAAATACAGCGGAGCGACGCGCACCGTCGCTCAGGCCGCCGCGGTCCTCGCCGAGTTCTCGAAGGTGAAGGGCTATCGATACTGGCCGCTGAGCGGGAGCTGGGCGGAAGTCACGAGTCCCTTCGCCAATCGCATCAAAGGACACCAGCAAGTCACGGATGCGTACCTGCTGGGCATGGCGATTCGCGCACACGGTGTTCTCGTTACTTTCGACGCATCGATCGCATATCTGGCGGGAAATGAGTTCAGCGACAATCTGCTGACGCTGAGTGCGTAATCCGGATGCCGTGCATCAGCTCTCCGGGGGAATCAAATCCGTCTTCGGGTGCTCGGGCAGGATCAGGGGTGGTCGAGGGCGCTGGTTGAAATCGAAGTCATTCACCAGCTCGCCGAGTTGCGGAACCGTTTCGCGGACCGTGGGCCGTGGATCGGGCTGTCCATCGGTCTTCGGATCGAGCCGCGCTCCATTCAGGAAATCGTCTTCAATGAACTTCAGATAAGCGTCGAAGCTGAGGACCTGCTTGTCGATGGAGCCCTTCTTTGCGTAGGGCGAGATCACCAGCGAGGGCACGCGCAGGCCGTAGCCGTTTTCGTCCACCCTCGGCGGGAGAACGTGATCGTAGAAGCCGCCCCAGTCATCCCACGCCAGGAAAATGGCGCAATCTTTCCAGTTCGGCCCTTTCATCACCGCATTGATCAATCCGGTCACGAAGGTCTGCCCCGCGCTGACGGTGGCCGGCGGGTACTCGCTGACTTCGCCTGAGGGAACAATCCAGACGACAGCCGGTAGTGTCCCTTCGCGTGCGTGCTCGTAAAAATTCCCCATTGGCTGAATGCGGTCGAGTTCTCCGTCGTCTTTGACGGTGTCGAAGTACGGCAGCGGGTTCCAGATGCCGGGCGTCCGGGCGTTTTGTTTCACCGGAGGACAGTTGGCTTCAGAGTCGTCTTCGCAGTCGGGCTCCGTTCCCTTCAAAACGTAATACCCCCAGCTCACATGATTCTTGTGCAGCAGATACGTGAGGTCGGTCCATGCGTAGATAGGGCGAGTGCCGCGTGGCCCGTTTCGCTGCTCGCCTCCAAAAGCAGCCGCACCTCGGCCCTCGAAGTCCGGAGGCATGCCCGGCGCCTGAAGCGCGTTCGTGCACTTCTCAGGCTGATCGTGTTCTGTGCACCATGCAGACCAGGCGGAGACCTCGAACAGATGCGCCGGCAGGCTCCAGGAGGCGTTCGGCTCAAACATGTGGTCCTGCAGCACGAAGTTGCGGGCGTAGGCCCAGTAGTTCGGGATCTCGCGCTCATCGTGCCAGCCCATCACATCGTGAGGCGACGAGGGCGCGCAGACCGTGCTGGGACCCGGGAGACAGCCGCGCCGTCCATTTTCGGCCTCGGCGATGAATCCCTGCATCTTGCCGCTGTCGATAATGTCGGCAGCGGCTTTTGCTCCATGCGGGCCACCGCCGTTGACATCATGGGCATCGTGGTAAGGCTTCACACATCCGCCGCTTCGCGGATCGGGATCGCATACGGCCGGCGCGCCGTTCTGCATGGGGAATCCTTCGGCGCCGGGATAGGTACCGAAGTAGCTGTCGAAGGAGCGATTCTCCTGCATGATGATGATCACGTGCCTGATTTTGTGAATGCCGGAGCCGAGTGGTCGATTGGCCTGCGCGAAGGCGGCGACGGCTGAGAGCAGAGTGGCGGCGAATGCGATGCGCGCGGGACTCATTTTGTACCTTGGGCTCAAGCATGAACTGGCTTGCATGAGGGGCACCTCAGAGGTGCAAAAATTCTAATACGGTATGGCTCGCACGCCGGGGAAAGAGTTCATGGCCGGAACGCGCTTGAGTCATTGCCCGCGACACACTCTCTTTTGCTTTGAATCAACGACTCATACGCCTCGCACCTGACCTCGGGCAAGAAGGCATGAACTTCGGGCACCTGCTCCAGCGCAACGTATTCGGCCGGCGAAATGATCGCCGTCTCCTGGAATTTGATGAGCGAAAGCAGATCCTGTCACCGGCCACAAGCCAGACGGCCTGTGATTTCCATGCGGTTTCGAGGATGGCATCGTCTGTGGGATCGCGGCATACACCGCTTATTTCTCCCGTTACTTCGACCCAGAGCGCCTGAACGAGCAATTCATTGAGCTGCGACTCGACTTCCGCGGCGTCGTGCTGAAACTTCGTCGTGAGAACGCGAACGATTTCGCCCCGGATGAACTGGGATATAGCGATGGTCTCCTGGTGAGCGCCCGGACAAGGGCCTGGTCCGGAGTACCGCCAAATTCAAGAGCAGAGATCCAGACGTTCGAGTCCAGAACGACGATCACTGCCGTCTCTTTGCAGGTCTCTGTTCCTGGCGAGTCTCCCGGATGACGCGCTGCACGTCGTCGGGGGTGTAGCCCATATGGTTCCGCTGCTTCCCCGCTGCCTGTGAAGCGTCAAGCAGGGCGCGGATACGGCCGGCGCGATAGCTGCGAAACGCTTCACGGAAGAGCTCGCTAATGGTGCGGCTCTCTGCTTGCGCCAGGGCGGTAACCTGCTCTGCAAGATCAGGCGGCAGAGAGATGGTGAACTGACGGGTGCTTCGCTCCATGTACTTACATTACTGGGTAAGGAAAAGTAGTGCAACCCGCTCGCAGAACCGTGCTGCCTACCGCAGCCCCACCAGCCCGCGCACTGACTCAATCAGCTTCTGCGGGTCGTAGCCGACGCCGTCTTTGAAGACAGTGTCCACCTTCTCGACGTCGGCGATGTTTTTTGCCGGGTTGCCGTCGATCAGAACCAGGTCGGCGTCTTTGCCGACGGCGATGGTGCCGATGCGCGCGTCCTCGCCCAGCCATTTCGCGCCGTTTTCGGTGGCGATGTGGATCGCTTCTTCGGGCGTGAAGCCGGCCTCGACGAGGAGCTCGAGATTGCGCTGATCGCCGAAGCCGGGCAGGACGCCTCCGTATCCGGTGGGATCGCAGCCGGCCATCAGCAGGCCGCCCTGCTTCGCGAAGTCACGCTCGAACTGCATTTCCATTTGCAGCAGGCGGCCGGAGATGGATTCGGACGGCGCCTCCGCGGCGCGGGTGGCAATCATGGCGCGCGTGGTGACGAAGCTGCCCCATGCGTCGGGCAGAAGGCTCTCGCGGACGCGCATTTCCTGGCTCATCGGCGGGCGGTTGGGCGCGAAGCTCTCAAAGATGGCCAGCGTGGAGGTGACGGCAACGTGGTGCGCGATGAGGTCGCGGATGGTGCCCTGAATCTGCGGACCTTCCACGTCCATCTTCGCCAGCTCGGCCTGCGGCGGATGCTGGCCGGGGCAGACCCCCTCCTTCTTGGCGGAGTAGAACTCGGTATCGACCACGAGGCCGTGCTCGAGGTTGTCGATGCCGAGCGAGGCAGCCTCTTTGAATCCGACTGCGCAGAGGTGGCCGGTGACTTTGAGGCCTTTGGCGTGGGCAGCGTCGACGGCGGCCTTCAGTTCCTCGGGCGTGATGTGCATGTAGGCCTTGAAGGAGGTCATGCCTTCGCCGGACCAGTAATTGACGAGGTTGGCTGCGTCATCGGGGCCGGTGAGCGTATGCAGCTGCGGGCCGATGGCGGGCGAGCCTTCGAGGTAGGGCCCGGTGAGGAAGAGCTTCGGGCCGAGGATTTTGCCGGAGTCGATGAGCTGTTTGATGGAAATGTCCGTGTAGGGCTCGAGGCTGCCGGCGGTGCGCGCCGTCGTCACGCCTCCGGCGAGGTAGAGGCGCGGAGCGGAGTCGGCCATCTCGCCGTAGAGCGGCAGCAGGCCGGGGCCGCCATCGGGCAGCGGATAGAAGAGGTGCTCGTGCATGCCGACGAGGCCGGGGATGAGGGTCTTGCCGGTGCCGTCGATCACCTTCGTATGGGTGGGCATTTCCTGGTCCCGCGGCTGCCCCGCAGACCCCATCATGTTGATCTTGCCGGCGACGATCAGGATCACCTGATCTTCTTTTGCCGGAGCGCCAGTCCCGTCGATCACACGCACATGGTCAATGAGTACCCCCGGAGCGTCGACCTGCGACTTCTGAGCCGGGGCCGCCTGGCCCGTCAGAAAAGTTGCAGGCAAAAACACCAGCGCCAATGCGGCGCGACTCAGGTGCATGGATAGGTTCACCTCGGAAAATTCACGTTGTGCTGATGCGGGGGAGGAAATGCCTAAGCACTATAAACGACAGCATGCGTTCCGCGCGCAACCGCCGCTCGCTGCTTCGCCCGCATCGCTGGGCGCTCGCTTCAGAGGCGCTCCTCGACGGTGACTCGCACCGTCTCGCCGGCGCTCTTTCCCA
>DATGJK010000010.1:0-8224 GCA_035295245.1 Acidobacteriaceae bacterium | reverse complement strand
CTTCGTGGTGCCGCATGGATCGCTGGAATTGCCGTCGATCGTGCTGGCGGGCGCGGCGGGTCTGCGGCTGGCCGCGGGACTGCTGTTCCCGGGAATGTACAGCCGGCGATACTCGATCGCTGTGGCAGGAGCGGAATCGGGAAGACTGGTGGCGGGGATCATCCCGCTGCTGGTGATTGCGGGAATCCTGGAAGGATTCTTCTCGCCGGCGACAACGATTCCGGTACCGTTGAAATTTGTAACCGGAGCGGTTCTGTTTTGCGCGCTGCTGACCTGGCTGTTCGGCGG
The DNA here is from genome assembly GCA_035295245.1 of Acidobacteriaceae bacterium. GTDB lineage: Bacteria > Acidobacteriota > Terriglobia > Terriglobales > Acidobacteriaceae > Palsa-343. Next base: position 7,936 of record DATGJK010000010.1, on the reverse strand, counting down.
CGGCGGTGAACCGGTCACCGAGCCGGAACCGGCTCAGAGCAGGCTGGCTTCCTTGACTTCAAGATAGCGGTTGAGCACCGCGGTGGCGATTTGAGCGGCGGGAACCTGGAGGGTCAGGGCACCGCGGGCGCGCAGCTGCGCCAGAAGCAGCTCGCGGCGCTGCAGCATCTCCTGAGCGGCTGTGCGCTCAAACATCTGTGACGCGTTGCGGGGCTGGTGCTCGATGAGACCGATGACCTCTTCGGGAGCAGGGACGACGAAAAGCAGCAAATGGCGGCGCATGAGCTGGAATGCGCCATCGATCACCTCCGGACGCATGGCGGTCTCGGCCAGGTCTGTAAACCAGAGAATGAGGCTGCGCGTGGGCTGCCAGTGAGCCAGCGATGCGGCGGCAAAGGTGTGCGCAGCCTCGCCGGGTTCGGTGTGCAGCACGGCGGTTGCGTCCATGAGGCTGCGGAAGTGAGTTTTGCCGCGGCCGAGGGGCACGCGCTGCTGCACCGTCTGGCCGTATCCGATGAGGCCCACGCGATCGCCGGAGAGCAGTGCGATCTGGCCGACGGCGAGCGCGGCTGAGGTGGTGTAGTCCAAACGCGTGTAGGGACCGGAACGGGCGTTCAGCAGGCGTCCGCTGTCGAGGACCAGCCACACGGGCTGGCTGCGCTCCACCTGGTATTGACGGCAGATGAGGGTTCCGCGGCGGGCGCTGGCCGTCCAGCATACCTCGCGCAGGTCGTCGCCGCCCTCGCGGTATTCGCGCAGGCTCTCGAACTCGCGGCCCTGGCCGCGGAGCTGCTCTTTGCGCTTCTGCATTTCGATCTGGCGGCTTCTGGCGAGGAAGAGGCTGTCCTCGTCGGCGCGACTGACGCGGGGAAAAACCCGGACGGTCTGCGACAGATCGGCGACGGTCCAGCGTTCCGCGAGGCCGATGCGGCTCCTGCAGCGGATATAGATACTGCCGGCGCGGTGGTCGCCGCGTTCCTGAGGACCGACAGCGTAGCGGACGGCATTCTCGGTGCGCGGCCAGGCAGAGAGGCGCAGTTCTTCGGGCGCCGGGGTGAGGGCCGGGGGCAGATCGTCAAGGATGTGCAGCACCAGCACGTGTGAGCCGCTGTGCCAGACACCGATTTCGATGGTGGCCGTTTGGCCGATGGCGGGAGCGCTGAGCCAGGTGCGGGAGACGACGAGGTCGGCGGCGCGGGGAAGACGAAGGCCATCGAGGATGGCCAGCACGATGACGGTCAGGTTCCATGCGATGAGGGCGGCGATGAGGATCTTCGCGAAGAAAGCGAGGATGATCCAGCCGAGACCGGCAGAGAGAAGGACGAGGGCGCGCGGGGTGAGAGCGAAGGGCATGCGGCCGTGCGGGCGTGCCGCGGCCTGCTTCCGCTCAGGGAGAAGCGCGTTCATTGCAACGGTTCCTGACGATCGGAAGCGAGAGCCGGGACGGGGACGGCGGCCAGGATGTCGTGCAGGATGCGATCGGTATCCGCGCCCTCGAGTTCGGCCTCGGGCTTGAGCAGGATGCGGTGGCGCAGGACAGGCAGGGCGGCGCGTTTCACATCGTCGGGAATGAGAAAACTGCGGCCATCGACGGCAGCCCACGCCTGCGCCACCAGCATGAGGCTGACAGCGGCGCGCGGGCTGGCTCCGAGGACGAGGGTCGGCCACTCGCGGGAACGGCGAACAATCTGCAGCAGGTAATCGTAGAGCGATGGTTCGATGCGCACCTCGCGAATTTCGCGCTGTGCTTCGCCCAGCAGGTATTCCGGCGCCGGAGCGACCTCGGAGATGGAGAAGCCGCGGTTGCTCCCCAGATGGTGGTGGCGTTCGAGGACGATCCGCTCGTCTTCCAGGGAGGGATAGCCGAGCTTCAGCTTCATGAGAAAGCGATCGAGCTGCGCCTCGGGCAGCGGGTAGGTGCCTTCGAAATCGATGGGGTTCTGCGTTGCGAAGACCGTGAAGAATGGAGAGAGCTCGTAGCGTACGCCGTCGATGGTGACCTGCCTCTCTTCCATGCATTCGAGCAGAGCGGACTGGGTGCGTGGCGGCATGCGGTTGATTTCGTCGACGAGCAGAAAGCTGGAGAAGACAGGGCCGCGGTGCAGGATAAATTCCTGCGTTGCCAGGCGGAAGATGTTGGTCCCGAGGATGTCGGCGGGCATGAGGTCGGGGGTGGACTGCACACGCTGGAAATCGAGGCCGAGCACGCGGCCCAGCAGCTTCACGGACAGCGTTTTGGCGATGCCGGGAACGCCTTCGACCAGCGCGTGGCCGCCGCAGAGTACGGTGACGAGGACCTCATCGATGAATGAGGACTGCCCTGCGATAATTTTGCCGAGTTCGCGCCGGCCGTGCTCCAGCAGAGCGGCTGTCGCCTGCAACTGTGCGGATTCTGCGATTCTCTCTTCCACGGAGATGTTCCTTTAGCGCAACAAAGTTAACTCACGTTCAGCAGCCTGTAGAAGAAGAATCAGCCGCAGGGCTGACCTTTCGTTGAGAGGAGAGCCTACGGCGGCCTTCTCCGCGAAGTCGAAGACACCTTCGAGTTCCGGATCGGTCTGCGGATAGCGGCGCTGCATCGCCGCAAAAGCGTCCTCAGGAGAAGCCTGCACGCTGATTCCGGCGGCTCGCTGCAGATGCAGGCGGAAAGACTGCCAGGCGACGGAAACGGCGATGTTGGTGGCCTGCGCCTTGCGATACAGCGAGCCCAGCGAGCGGATGAATTCCAGGGGCGCTGCACGGTGCACGACAGGATCGGGACGAAGCGGGCCGCTGCGACGCGAAAAGCTGAAGAGGAGCAACACGGCGATGAGCGCGCACTGGACCCACACCAGCGGCAGAACGGTTCCCGAGGCATACGACCAGATGGAAGGCAACGCGCCGTGCAGCGATTCGTCCCAGACGATCTGCGTCGTAGCGGGCGGGCCGATGCTGTTCAGCAGAAGGGCCATGTTCCCTGCATCGGCGATGTTTGCGTTCTCGAGCGGTGACGCGGTCGACCACCAGACAACCGCTCCTTTGCCGGAGGGCCAGGTCACGACGACCGCATCTTTGCCGCAGCGATACGCGACTTGCTGCTGAGGATCAGAGCCGGCCCAGACCGCGCGCACGTCCATCTGCACAGGGCCGGAGTCGGCAACGCTGCTGAGGCCCACCGGCTTTGCTTCGCATGCGGGCCGGGCGTTCGCGAATCGGATGGATACCTCTTTGCGCGGCAGAAGCAGCGCGCCGCTGAATCCGCTAACGACCACGCGTCCGCCGCGCGCGAGGATCTGCTGGACGGCGTGCGCCGCATCCTCGTCCCGCTGATAAAAGGGATCGGCGAGGATGACGGTGGTCTGGGGCGTAGCGGCCTGAGCGATTTGCGCCAGGGAATCGGTGGAACGAGTAATGCGATAGCCGAGTTTCTCCAGCAACAGATACGCCGCGTGCGCGCCGTGCGGGGCATTGGAGTCGCTGGCGGGAATTCCGCTGTCCTGCTGAGCCGGTCCCAGGACAGCGAGGACGGCAATGAGGAGAGCAGCGGCGCATCCGGCCGCCATCAGGATCTGCCGGTCGCGGCGGCTGAGAGTCGCAAGCCAACTCATGCGACCAGCTTCTCGGCCAGAGCGCTGGCCTGGTGATAGTCGCTCTCGGTGGGAGTGTCGCCGCCGTACCAGAATTGTTCGAGAGAGCGGGTGAGCTGCAGCAGATCGTGTTGGGAAGAGGATGCCGGACCGAGCAGCGCCAGATATTCGCGAGGAGTGCGCGCGCGGTCCGGCCGCCAGGCTCCGCGCATTTCGAGGGCCGCAATCGCCGCCCAATAGAGGCGATGGATGGCCTCACGCCACTCCTGCTGAGCGGCCAAATCGCGTGCTTCTGCCAGCCATCGCTGCCAATTGCGAAGCGGGGCTGCAGCGTTCTGCGGCGTGCTGCCGCCCTGGGCGATTAACAGGCGCTGCCGTCGCGCGGCGCGGGAGAACCACAGCAACAGGCCGCCGCACGATCCAACGATGGCAGCGATCAGCAGGAATTGGCTGATCCAGCGCGTCGCGCTTCCGCCCGGGGCAAGCCGATCGAGCCGGTCGGCCAGCCAGGTGAGGAACTGGTCGCGGAGCCGCTGCCAAAGGCTGGGGGGCTGAGGCTGCGGGAACGCGCCGCTGGCGAGAATTTGCCGGAGCACCGTCCGGTCGCGCTGCAGATCGTCCGGCGATGGCTGGGCGGAGCTGAGGCTGGAGAGTTCCCTCGCCAGGCGCTGCTGCGCTGCGGCGAGATCCTGCTGCGCGCGACCGCTGGTCGCGGCCTGCGAAAGCGCGTCGCGCAGCCAGCCGAACTCAACCGTGCGCCTGCCGGACGGGAGTGCGACGTCGAGATCGTCGCCGACGGCGGCGGGATCGCACGCAGCCTTGCCCGGAGCCGCAGCACAGGTATTGACCAGCGATTCGAGCGATTGCAGCCGATCCTGCAGCTGCTGCGGCGTGCAGAGGCGCGGCTCCGCGTGCACGGGCAGAGCCGTCAGGAACACGAGAAGCAGGGCGGAACGGCGCATCAGACCGCGAGCGGGGCCGAAGGATCGGCGGAGAGACCGGAGGCATCGGGGGACTGCTGCATCATCAGCTCGATGTCGTATCCCTCTTTGCGAATGCGGGCATCGAGGTAATTCACCGTCAGGCCGATGCCGTAAATCGGAGAAATGAGGGCGGTCACCACAAAACCCAGCGCCAGCTGATAGGCGATGATGCCGAGAGACAGCTGACCGTGGGCCCGCATGAGGAAAATGAAGGTGGGGGCGATGAGCGAGGCGCTGAGGATCATCTCGATGACGTAAACGACCAGCAGAAGCAGAAAAATGCGCCAGCGCAATCCTTTGGAAAGGCTGACGCTGCGCTTCAGCGATTGCCAGACTTTTAGGTCTTCGACGACGCAGGCCGCCCAGGAGAGCGAGTAACGGCAGAGCATCCAGATGCAAAGCGGCAGCGCCACGACCATTCCCAGGGCGGCAAAAGCGAAGGCTCCAGCGACAACCGGCGCTGTTTGCGCGGACATGCGGGGGGCCAGCGCGATAGCCGCACCCAGCAGACCGCTCACGATCAGTAGCGGCCAAAGGCACAGCAATCCCACCGCGATGCTGATACGCACGAAGCGGAACCAGCGCGAACCGACCTCCCGATACGCTTCGGAAATGCCGGTCGGACGCCCCAGATGCAGGGCCATCACCGCCCCGGCAATGGCGGCAAAGACCAGAGAGTACGCCAGGAGCGAGATGGCAATGTTTACGAAGACGCTGGAGACGCTCCAGACGGTCGCGACGGCATGCCCGTATCCATGACTGTTGAGATAGCGGAGCGAGAAGGTCTGCAGAGTGGCTCCGGCAGTTCGGACGGCAGCGCCTACGGTGGCAATTCCCACAAACATGCCGAGGCGAGCACGAAAGAACTGGAAGGTTCGATCGAGAACCTCTCCGGCGGACAGAGGGCGCAGTTCGAGCTTCATGGAAGGGCCGCTGTGACTGAGTGCGCATCAGCTTAGCACTTTCGATCAGGCAGGCATAGCGATTTCTGGTAACGAACTGCGAGATTCGCTCGCCACCGCAGATCAGCAGCCGCGTACGACCGGCAAACCGATCATGGCCAGTAAGACAACTGCGAGCATGCTGATGCGCTGCATGGAATCTCCTGTGCGATGCAACGCCTGACTCCTCCTAAATCGTGCTGCGCCTTCGCGCAATTGGCAAGACGAGCATTCATCGAATCGATCCCTCCTGAGCCAACGAAATGGTTAAGACACCCGCGGCGCGGCGGGCGCGGCGTTCCAGGGGACCGGCTCAACACGCCGCACCAGCAGGCCCCAGGAAAGCGCTCCGGCCAGCGCGACTCCACCGGCGACGACGAATGCCACCCGCGAACTGCCGTTCGCCTGTGCGATCCAGCCGGCAATCCAAGGGGCGGCGATGCCGGAGAAATTCGCAAAACCGTTCTGCAGACTCGACCAGCGTCCGGCCATGGTGGGACCGGCGAGCGTTTGCGTGATCGCCCAGTGGTTCGAGGCGAACGCGCCGTAACCGACGCAGGCCACAGCGAGCAGCGTAAGGCCGACAGCAGCATTGCTGCGCGGGACCACCGCGAGAGCCATCAGAACCGATGCCAGCGCCAGCCCGCCGACCACGACCGTTTTGCGAACGCGGGTCGGGGAAACTCCGCGGGCAATCAACCGGTCCGAGGTCCAGCCGGCGACAAGAGTAGACACAGCAATGAGCAGAAACACCGCAGTGGTCAGCCGCGACATGGAGCCGATCGAGAGATGTTCTTCACGAACCAGAAACTCCGGCAACCAGGCAAGCAGGAAATAAAAGAAGTAGTTGCCGCAGAAGTGGCCCAGGAAAGTACCCCACGCTGAGCGGAGCCGCAGCACCCGGAAGATCGATTCAGCCGGCGCGGCCTGTTCCGGCTGCGCGGCAGCGCCGGTGCGCGGCATCAGCTTCCACCAGGGCGGGACCCAGAGCAGGCCGCCGAGGCCGAGCACGACGAAGAGCATCCTCCAGCCGAAGTGCACGACGAGCATTCCGCCCACAAACGCGCCCGCAGCCGGACCGAGCTTCGTTCCGGCATCGATAAAGGCGTTGGCGCGCCCGCGATACTGCTGGGGCAGCTGCGCGAAGATGCGCGAGTAGCAGGGATAGGCCACCGACTCGCCGACACCGAGCAGCAGTCGGAGCGCGAAGAGGGTGACAAATCCAGCCGTGAGGCCGGTGGCCACGGTTGCCAGCGACCACATGACATATCCGCAGAGAATCACCCAGCCTGCCGGAAAGCGATCGGAGAGCCACCCGGCTATACCGGAAATTTGCATCAGTGCATAGGTCCAGAAGAATGCCGCGAGGAGCGATCCGAGTTGGACGGGCGTCAACGCAAACTGCTTCTGCATGAGCGGCGCGGCGATGGAGAGGTCGCTGCGATCGACATAGTTGACGACAACGGAAAAGACGAGGAGAGCAACGACAACCCATGCGTGCGCGGACATGCCGGCCGGCTGCACCGATTCGGCGTCGGGGGATGCTCCGATTCCCGAACCGCGGAACCCCGCCGGAATTGCGGCGGGATCGTCTTCCGGATGCTTGCGGGCGACCGGAACGGCAAAGCGGCCGGATTGTGGCGAACGCACTCTCATCCGCAGACCTCAGCGGTAGGCCTTGTTGTCGATGCGAGCCAGATCTGTATCGGTCAGGACGCCTACGATCACGATGGCGTAGGTATACACCGCTGCCGTGCGCAGCTTCCCGCTGCACATCACCGAAACCACGCGGCTGAACTTCCGTGTGGAATGGTACAACATCACGAACCACACGCAGTTTGCCGTAGCCAGCCAGGCGGTGGGCAACTCTACCTTTGGAACCGGCACCCAGAGCGGCACGCTCAACCGCAAGGCCGCACAGCTTTCCGCGCGCATCGAGTTCTGAGCGAGCGATACTCTGTACGGATCAAGAGGCTGCAAGGGACGGCAGCCTCTTCTTTTTTTGCGGGGCATTGCATGTTGCCGGCTGACCGCGTTCAAACTGGGCCGGGCGAAACCCTGGTTTTGGAAGTTTCCAGGGGACTTAGTAGATTCCTTTTCTTTCGGTGTCGTAAGGCTGGCCGTATTTGTTCAGGTGCGCAGCTGGCCGGGATGGGACCGCAGGAAGCTGCAGCGATCCGAGATCGTTCCTTCCGGAACTCACATGAACGCGGCGGGTGAGTTGGTCCAGCGCTGACTGCGGAACGCCTTCCACCCAGGCGCGCAGCTCGTAATCTCCCTCGGGAACGCCCGAGATTGTAAAGGTTCCCGCTGCGTCGGCGATGGCGTAGAGCGGAGTCGAGAGCGCGATCACCACCGCGCTCATCTCCGGATGAATATTGCAGAAGATATACGAGACACCCACGCGAGAGAACGTAACGCTGCGGGTTGATCCTGCTTCATACAG
>DATGJK010000009.1:0-3474 GCA_035295245.1 Acidobacteriaceae bacterium | reverse complement strand
GGTCATGCCCACTTCGTACCCGTCAGCCACCTGCAGCCGCCAGTAGCCCTTGGCAATCTTTTCGACCAACAATTCCTCGAGCGCGCCCACCGGTTTGAGGTCTTGGCGCAGGCTCTCGAGCAGGTGCGCCCACTCGCTCGCACCCGCGTCCTCGGTGACGAGGAGGCGTTTGCCGAGAAGACCATGCTTGGTGCTGTTCCAGCTGCTCCGTTGCTTGCCCTCCGGGCTGGTAGGACCGGTTGACTTCTGGGCGTTGCGCCGATTCGCCTCGATTTTTTGCAGCGAGACTGGCTTTTTTGCCTCCTGCCCCTCCGGCTCCGCTCCGGCGGGCACGGTCGTGACGCCCTCGCCGGCGGTTACCCGGTCCGCCTCGGCAGCAGCCGCCCCGGGATCGACGTCTCCGCTGATAGGGTCAGCGGTCGCGCCGGTGTTAGGCTCGCTGCACCCGCCCTCGGCTTCGCCGGTTGCCCCGCCGAACCGTTCCTCGCCAGGGCTGTTGGGTGCGGTTACTGCCTCCGGCTGGCTGCCGAATTCGTGCCCTAAAATAGCCAAATCATCATCGTTACTGGATATTGCCATACCTTGTACCTCTGGGACCTATTGATTTGGGCAGCATGGCTACCGTCTCGGACGGTCCGCAGGCTGCCCGCGGTCTCCTACTAGAGGGGTCGATATTTCTTTTCCCTTTCATTAGCAAACGATGAGATACCTTTCATCTCTAGGATTCCGGGTGTGATCTGACACCGACTGCACCCGCTTGGGGAGGTCCTCAGGTCCCTGGGCTCTCCGACCGAGATCACCTTGCGTAACCGCGATAGAGTCCACCACCGTTGCGCAATGCCGGAGACAATTCATCCGCCTGCCCACAGGGCTCAAGCAGAGCAGGCGGCCGGCGTGGTTCGTCACCACGGCCTGGGAGGTGGGCCCCACGGTTTTCTCCTTCGCTCACCAACATTTTCAAGCTCGCTCCCAGCGAACTCGGATCGCGGCCCAGAGCGAGGACGATGCGATGCCGTGCACTGCGACCGCTTAAACGGCATCAGGGCGTTGGCACCTTGCCGCAGGGCGTTGGCACCTTGCCGCAGGGCGTTGGCGGCGCGGTTGACCACATGCCGTGTGCCTCGGCGGAGCACCTTGTCGCCGCGGACACGGTTGTCCGGGCATAGTTCCAGCCGGGAAGCGAAATACGCTGCGGTTTTCCATCGGCTCACGTCTGCTCCCATTTCGCTGAGGAGGGTCTGCGCTATCATCAGGTCAATGCCGTCGGTAGAGACGCTATCGCTGAGGTTCAAGCGCACTTTGCCTCTACGTCCCGCTCAGTGGAAAGTAAACTTCAACCGCGCACCGTACATGCGTGGATAGCCGAAGTGAGTGCCGGAAAAGGGATTACCAAAGTTATAGACGAAGGCGTGATCGGCCAGAGTGAAGCCGTGGTATGTGTTCGGCTGGTCGGGCGGCGCGGATCTGCTGCGCCGGGAGCGGGTGATCGTGGCCGCTGAAGTTGACGTGCAGAACCTGCAATACTCCTCCTCGAAATTCGTGACAGCCGGAGCAGAACCTGTGCACCCATCTCGCTGCTGCCCTGAAACGTGCCCCGCAGACGCCGAGCTCGATTGGCCGCCGGACGCCATCCGTGCCGGAGCCAAGAAAGTAACGAGTCTTCTGTGTCACTGCGCTCGGAAAGCTCACCAACTGGGCAGCCAACACCCAGTGCTAACATTTTGGCATGCCTGCAAAAGAAGTGCTGCGACGGCGGAGCCTGAAATCCGCGATCAGGAAAAGAGTAACCGCTTACTACACCGAAGACGAGCAGCATGAAATCGCCAAAGCTGCCGTCATCGAGGGTGTAAGCCAAAGCTCCTTCGTGGCCTCTGCCGCACTGAAGGAAGCCCGCAAGGTCCTTTCATCCCGCAGGAAATAGCCACAATTTTGAGTTGCCAATGACGTCATAGTAACGCTATACTTATGACGCTAGTGTAGCGTTACTACGTTCAAAAAATGATCTGGAGCACACCCATGAAACAAACTAACTCGCTGAAGGCACACCTCAAACTAGCTCGCTCCTTATGGGGAAACCTCGACAAAGCGGCTTTTCAAAGCTTGAAAGAGCTAGTTGAATCTCATGGATTCTCAATCGCCTCAGGAGACATCATCAGACTACAAGGCCGATGGTATGTAACCCACACAGGGCTGGTCCGATTGGCGCGAAGGAGTCGCTGTGCCGGGATTCATGCTCAACCGGTTCCCGAATTCTCGGATGCAGCGGCATCCAGATGGGCGTTCAAGGCCACTGTCTTCAAGACCCCAAAATGCAAGGGCTTTGTCGGCTACGGCGATGCCGATCCCTCCAACACCTCTGACCTGGTCCGCGGGGCGGAGATGCGGGTGGCCGAGACCCGCGCGGTCAACCGGGCGTTGCGTAAGGCCTACGGGATCGGTATTTGCTCGGTGGAGGAGATCGGGGCCTTCTCCGGGTCGCCAGCATCGGATAACAACCACCGCAGGCGCCCCCCGCAACCGGTCAACGGCGACGGCGCTAAGGGCCAGCATCGCCTGCGCGACCGCCTCTGCCAGCTAATCCGCCAGCATGAACTCGATCCCGGCCTGGTCAAGTCCTACGCTGTCGATTTCTGCGGCGTGAAGACCCTGAAAGAGGCTAGCCGGGAGCAGGTCGAGAACTTCATCGACCATGTCGCCGACTGGGCCGCTAAGGACAAGAACGCCCTGGTTTGCCAGCTAAACGGCTATATGGGCAAGCAGGAGAGCGTGGCGTGAAACGCCGCTTCCCCGGCCTGCACCAGGCCGCCCAGCCCGCCGAGGTCCCGGATGGCGTGTATCTGGTCCGCGTCCACCGGGCGCAGTACCGCTGGCATCCACAAAAACCCTTCTACGCTGCTCAGTTCGCCGTGCTCGAACCTAAGCAGTTCGCCGGCAGCGTCCTTGCCGGGCGGATCTATTGCACCGACAAGGCGCTGTGGAAGCTGAGCTGGTTCTTGCGTGACTTTGGCTACGACGCCGAGCTGCTCGGGCGCGATGAGCTGGAGGAGAGCGCCCTGGTGAAGCTTCACGGCGTGGTCAAGATCACGCACACCATCGTGAACGGCAGTTCCCTGCTCAACTTTGATGGATTTGCGCCGGCGGCGAGGTGGGAGGAGCTGTCAGGCTCCGGAGCCGCGTCGAATTCGGAGGTGGCGTGATGACTTACAGTTTCAGCCAGATCAGCCATTATCTGGCCTGCCCGCGACGGTACCGCCACCGTTATCTGGACGGATGGCAGGAGAAGGACTCCCGGGCGGCAATGCTCTTCGGACGGGCGTTTGAGAAGGCGCTTGCGGCCTACTTTCGACGCGAGGATGGGGCGGCTGCGTTCTTCACCGAATGGTCCGCCTATCGCGACGCCGAGCTGGCCTATTCCGGGAACAACACCTGGGATCGCCTGCTCCAGGAAGGCTTTCAGCTACTCGACCGCTTTGC
>DATGJK010000008.1:0-2636 GCA_035295245.1 Acidobacteriaceae bacterium | reverse complement strand
CTCGCTCAGCCCCTCGGACTTTTCCAGCTCCCGCAGCCGCTCCGTAATGCTCGCCCCGGATGCGTTTCCCGCTGCGGGCCGCGCCTCGAGCAGCAGCACCATCTCGCCGCGCAGGCTTTCCCGCTCCGCGAGCCACTGCCGAACTTCGCTCACCGATCCCCGCAGGAACTCCTCATGCAGCTTGGTCAGCTCCCGCGCCAGCACCACGCGGCCCTGCGGCCCCCAAACCGCCTCCACTTCGATCAGCGTTTCCTCGATCCGGTGCGGCGCTTCATAGAAAACGACCGTTAGCGGCTGCCGGATGGTCTGGGCCAGTTCCTCCAGAGCCGTTCGCCGCGCCCCCGCCTTAGGCGGCAGAAATCCGTAAAAAAGGAACCGCTCCGTATTCAGCCCCGAGGCGATCAGCGCCGCGACCGCCGCCGCCGGGCCCGGCACGGGATACACCGCAACCCCGGCCGCAATCGCCGCCTCAACGAGCACCATTCCCGGATCGGAAATCCCCGGCGTCCCCGCATCGGTCACAACGGCAATGCGCGCGCCCTGCTTCAGCTCCTCGACCAGCCGCCGGCTGCGCTCCGCCTCATTGTGCTCGTGGCTGCTGATCACCGGCGTGGTGATGCCGTAGCGGTCGAGCAGCTTGCGCGTCTGCCGCGTATCTTCGCAGGCGATGCGATCCACCGAGCGCAGCACCCGCAGCGCGCGCAGCGTAATGTCTTCCAGATTGCCGATCGGAGTCGCTACGAGATAAAGGCCCGGTGCCAGCGGCGCATCCGTCTCGCTCATCGCCGCCGCGAGTCAGTCACGGTCCTCGCCTCCGCGCTCCAGCCGGCGGTACTCGGCCAGCAGTCCCATGCTGCTGCTCAGATTCTGCCAGGTCACGATGCCCACCACGCGCCCGCTCTCCGCCACCGGGATCAGCGAAAGGCGTCCGCTGCCCGTGCGGCGAATCAGCACGCCCAGCGAATCGTCCGGCTGCGCCACCTGGAAGGCCCGCGACATGATGCCCTGCACGTAGCCGTTGCCCTCCTGGCGCAGCGCCTGCACGATGCCCTGCCGCGAAACCACGCCCACCAGATTCGGCCCGCGCACCACCGGGAAATCGTCCTGCAGGCTGTGAATCGCCTTGTAGAGCGCGTCGGACAGCGTGTCCGAGGGCGACAGCGTGTCGAAGTCCGTCAGCATCACGTCGCGCATGCGCACCGTCTCCACCACGGACTGGAACATCACGCCCTGGTCTTCCAGCTGCGCTCCGATGAAGACGAAAAATCCGCCCATGATCAGCCACGGGCTCAGCCCTGCCGCCAGGTGGGTGTTGGGGATCGCCAGCAGCGCCAGCCCAATCACCACCGCGGCGATGCCCGCCATCTGCCCCAGTCCCGAGACTGCCCGCGTGGCCTGGCTCAAGCCCCGCGCGCGCGCCATGCTGCTGCGTAACAAGCGTCCCGCATCCAGCGGATACGCCGGGACAAAATTGATCGCAGCCACCGCTACGTTGAGCCACACCGCCGAACGCATCAGGTGCAGCGGCGTCACAATCGGCAAACGGGCAATGGGAACCTGGGACGTAGCTCCCGCAATCAATCCCGCGACCAGCAGCGCAAACAACAGGTTCGCCAGCGGACCGGCAATCGTGAGCGCGACCAGCGGCCATCCCTCCGAAGCGCGCTCTCCCATCTCGGGGCTGGCGTAGGAAAACAGGCCGCCGATCGGCAGCAGCAGCACGCTCCGCACCGAGAGTCCATGCCAGGCTGCGGTGACGGCGCGGACCATTTCACGCCCCAGCACCGCTCCCAGCAGCAGGAACCACAGCACTACGCCGCGCCACGATGCGATTCCCGAGAGGCTGGTCGATGCGGCGCAGAAGAACAGCAGGAGCAGGAAGAAGTAATGGATGCGCAGGTGCACTCCAAACCATCGCCCCAGCGGTAATGACCACGCGCGCATTCGCTCTCCCCGGACTCTTCCCGCTATTGTAGAAGGTTGGGCCGGTTTGGCCAGTAGCTGCTATCGATGCGCGTCATCGCCGGGCAATTTCGGTCGAGAGTCCTCCACGCCCCGCGCGGCCTCGATACCCGGCCGACCAGTGATCGTCTGCGCGAAACCCTCTTTAACGTGCTTGCGCCGCGCATCGAGAACACCGTCTTCCTCGACCTGTACGCCGGTTCCGGCGCGGTTGGCATTGAGGCGCTCAGCCGGGGCGCGCGCGAGGCCATCTTCGTCGAACAGGCCGCCGCAGCCATGAAGTTCATCCGCAGCAATCTCTCTTCGCTGGGAATCCAGGGAGGCTACGCTCTCGAGCAGCGCAGCGTCGCGGACGGGCTGCGTCGCCTCGCCGAGCAGGGCCGCATCGCAGACATCATCTTTCTTGATCCGCCCTGGTCCCATGCCGGCGAATATGCAGCGACCCTCGGCCTGCTCGGTGGTGAATGCCACGCCGTGCTCGCGCCCAGCGCGGTCGTGATTGCCGAGCACGAAAAACGCCGCGAACTCGATGAGCATTACGGCGTGCTCGACCGCATTCGCGTCCTCAAGCAGGGCGATGCCGCGCTCAGCTTCTACGCCGTGACCACCTGATTATGCGCCGAGCAATTGCCCCGTGTTGAGATCCAGCGCAAAGGGAATCTCCCGGTCCGTCA
>DATGJK010000007.1:0-5944 GCA_035295245.1 Acidobacteriaceae bacterium | reverse complement strand
CGTCATGCCGTGGAGCACGTCGCGGATGCGCGAACGCGCCGTCAGAGGAGAGAGAAAAATCTCTGCTTCCTCGCCCGTCGCCGCCACAGCCGAGCGCAGATACAGCGAGATGAGCGCGGAGAGGGCCGTCGCCTGGGCCGTGTTGGCAGCCGTTGACAGCTGCGCAGCATAGCGGCTCTTCAACAGTTCCCAGCGTGTCGCCTCGCCCGACCTATATACGGGCATCGCGCGCAGCGTCGTCCACAGCTCGATCAGCGCGCGCAGAACGGCAGCGTCCGTCACTTCGCGGCCCAGCGCCTCGCGCAGCTCTGCCGTGGTTTGCGCTCCGTGCTTCTCCAGCGCCTCCCACGTGCGGAGGACAATCGGAGAAGTGCGGCCCCCGGGCGCTGTTTTCCACTGGCGATCGCCGCGGATCGCCGCGACCCACGGCAGCACATCGGGTGTAACCAGAGCATCCGGCTGCTCGGAAAAGCTTCCCAGCAGGTTGAGCGGAATCGCCTGCTCCGCCTCAACGAGCCGCGTCGTCAGCTCCATCGCCTTCGCAATCGCAGCGGGGGGCGGCATTGCGCTCGCCGCTCCCATGCAGGCCTCGACCAGCGAAGGCGCGGGAGCCGGGAACTGCGCGTGGCGCGGCAGGAACAGGCAGAGGCCGGTCTCATCCAGCCACGATGCGGCCGCGTCGCAGGTCTCCAGGGACGCAGCATTCTGATGCCACAGCGCCGTGCGCGCGATTTGTAACTGTTGCTGATTCAAAAGAGGACCTGCCCGGAAGAGGCTAAATTCGCTGGAACGCCCGCTGGATGTCTTTCCATGAATATCGTAAAGCAATAGGACGGCCGTGCGGACAGCTCATAGGATGTTCGGTGCGCGCCAGCTGGGCCAGCAGCCACTCCATGCGCGCCGTATCGAGCGGCATATTCACTTTGATGGCAGCGTGGCAGGCAATCGATGCCGCAATCCGCGTGCGGGCCGCTTCCAGATTGTCCGACTGCGCTGAGGCTCCGGGCTGCTCCAGCACTTCGTGGATCATGCGTTCCAGTTCGCGCCCGCTCAGGCCCGACGGCGCGGCTTTGATGGCGATAGTGTGCGGCCCGAACGGCTCAGCCTCGCAGCCATTCCGCTGCAGTTCCTCGGCGATTGCCGAAAACACCACCATCTGCTGCGGCAGCAGATCGATGAGCATCGGCATGAGCAGCCGCTGGCGCTCCACGCGCTCCGTTTGCCGCTCGCGCAGGATTTTCTCAAACAACACTCGTTCGTGCGCCACATGCTGATCAATGATCCACAGCCCCTCGTCGTTCGTCGCCAGGATGAACGACTCGCGCAGCTGCCCGAGCGGCTTCAGCGACGCAAGCGCGTGCAGTGTTCCCGCCGGCTCGCCGCCCGCCGGCCAATCGTCGGCGGGCGCCTGCTCCGAGCATCCATGGCCATTGGACGAGGCCTGCATCTCCAGCCCATCAGCAACAACGGTGCAGGCTGCCGCGTTCGCCGGAGCGGCAGCAAAGGGCAGCGGCGCTTCCTGGGTGCGCGGCTGCGTGCCCCAGGCCAGTCCCATGTTCGCCTGGGTGGGTTCGGCCGCCAGCGTGAACGGCTCCGCCTCCTCGCTCTGCGGCGGCGGCTCAGAGCCGGGGATCTCCGATACCGGCGCGTCGTCCAGATCCGTGTCAGGCACCAGCGCCGAGCTCGCGCGCGGGCTCTCGGTCAGCGCGCTCAGGAAGCTGGCGGCCGGCCGCGACTTCATCAGCGTGGTTCGAATCGATTCCCGCACGAAGTCATGCACCAGCTGCTGCTGGCGGAAGCGCACCTCGGTTTTCGACGGATGTACGTTGACGTCCACCTCATGCGGCGGCATCTCCACAAACAGCAGGACCACCGGGAACGACGTGGGCGGAATGATGTTGCGGTAAGCCTCGGTGATGGCGTGCAGGATCAGCCGGTCGCGGATGAGCCGCTGGTTCACGAAGATGTAA
Source organism: Acidobacteriaceae bacterium (assembly GCA_035295245.1). GTDB lineage: Bacteria > Acidobacteriota > Terriglobia > Terriglobales > Acidobacteriaceae > Palsa-343. The sequence continues at coordinate 3,974 of DATGJK010000007.1, read as the reverse complement.
ATGGAATTGCGATTCAGCTTCTGCAGCTCCGGCCGCGAGACGAATCCGCTGATCCGCAGGAAGCCCGGATCCGGCGGGCGATAACCGGGCTCCTGCCGCCACGGTGGAGGTTCCGGCAGCCCCGCATGGTCGAAGCGGCGCTCCGCCGCCACGGTCAGCAGCTGATCGAGGGTGTCGCGCCCGAAGATCTGATAAATCCGCTCCGACGTCTCGCGCACGGGCGGCGCTTGCAGCAGCGCATGTGTGGCCGAGTGCAGCTCAAAGTGCATCTCCGGATGCGCCAGCGCATAGTGCGTCACCAGAGCGGTCACATGCGCCAGCTCCGTGGTTTCCGCGCGCATGAACTTGCGCCGCGCCGGCGTATTGAAGAAGAGATCGCGGACGGCTATCGTCGTGCCGTGCGGACCGCCTGCGTCGTCCACCGCCAGCACCTTGCCGCCGGCGATCTCAATGCGAGTGCCGGTGGTCTCCTCCGGCGGACGCGTCACCAGCTCCAGCCGCGAGATCGATGCGATCGACGGCAGCGCCTCGCCGCGGAAGCCGAGCGTCGCAATCGACAGCAGGTCGTCGCTCGATCGGATCTTCGAGGTCGCGTGCCGCTCAAAGGCGAGCAGCGCGTCGTCGCGCACCATGCCGCAGCCGTCGTCGGTCACGCGGATCAGCTTGCGCCCGCCCGCCTCCACCTCCACGCGAATGCGCGTCGCACCGGCATCGAGCGCGTTCTCCAGCAGCTCCTTGACCACCGATGCCGGCCGGTCGACCACTTCGCCGGCGGCAATCTGGTTGGCGACCTGGTCGGAGAGAACGCGAATGCGGCCCATGGCTGCCTTCAGCATACGCGGAGCCAGCGCCGGCGAATGCCCCCGATTTCCACGTCATGAGCCGCTCACGATTACCGCGCCGGACACGCGCTGCGCGGCAGCTTTGCGTAATCCGGCACGTAAATTCGCAGCGCCTTGTCGGGCTGCAGCTTGATCGTGCCGGCGACCATCTGGCACCAGTATTTGTCCAGGTAAAAGTCGAACGGATCAGTCGGCGTGGAGTCGATCATCGTCAGGTCCGTGTCGAACATCTGCTCGCGACCGTACTCGATGCGCCCGCCGCGCATGGCGATGTAGTTTCTCGCGCCCTTCAGCGACAGCTTCGGCGCGCCCTGCCCAAACGTGAGCACCAGGTTGCGACCTGAGAGGCGTACGGCCGTGAGCCGCGCGCGAATCTGCGGCGGTGGAAAGGCGGTTTGCGGGTCGATCAGCAAGGAATCCTTGTCAAGGGTCAGCCCGTGAATGTCTTTCTGGCTGAGCAGGTTTTCCATGGTGAAGCCGAGCGCGTCCATCAGGCCTTTTACCGGCACTTTGGCCGCGTGCACCTGCTCGAGCGTGATGCGGATGCGGTTGTCCGCCGTCACGGCCACGCTCGCCGTGGAGTTAAAGGGAACGTGGACTCCTTTCTTCATCGTGCCCCAAATGCGCAGCCGGTCGCCTTCGACCTCGATGCGAACATCTTTGAGCTGCGCCTTCGGTGAGCGCAGCATCCAGCTGTTCATCAACCCGGAGAGTTGCCCCCCGGTCATGCGAAATTCCGCAGCATCCGTTCCGACCACGAAGGATGACGGATCGTTGAAACTGGGCACCTCGTGTCCTGCGGTCGGGATCAGCGTGCCGCGCAGCGCAACCACTTCGACGCTGAGCGACGGCGAGTAGCGGAAGAGCACATTGGCCATCTGGATGCCGACAGCGTCCTGCGGATGCGGCGCGATTTGCTGCTTCTGGGCAGCGCATAAACTCTGCGACAGCAGGAACATCGAAAAGCCGAAAATGAGAAAGCGCGTCTTCACCGCAGAATCGGATGCGGAAACCGCGCATGCGAGTGGTTTGTCGGGTCAGGATCGCCGGTCTGTGCGATCGATCACAGCGCGTTTTTCCCTCGGGCTGCAAGCTTAGGCAGAGGCCTGTTCCTGACGTGTTCCACCTCGATTACCTGTCCTGTGCACTGACAGTCCTGTCAACGGTCCTGGTCGCCCGCAAGATGTGGGCAGGGCTGGTCGTCGCAGGCATCAACAGCATTCTGATCTGCCTGATCGGGCTAAAGACTTCGCAGTTTGGGTTGATTCCCGCGAACCTGTTCTGCATCGTGGTCTATCTCACGAGCCTGCGTTCGTGGCTGAGGCCGCAGACGCGCTGATCGCGGCGCGCCCCCGCCAGCGCTCTCTCGTGTGGCGGCTATGGCGGAAGCCCGCAAGCTGGTCCTAAAATCTTCCGATCATGAGGATCGGTACCGCGATCTTTGGCCTGGCATCGATGGCCGCGGGCGCGCTCGATCTGGCCTGGGGCGAGTTTGAGCCGGCGCATCAGCCCCTGCACGCCTGGGGCGACCACATTCCCGGCATGACCGTCATGGCATACCTCGCGGCCCTATGGCTGATCCTGGGCGGTGCGGCCATGCTTTGGCGCCAAACCGAGCGCGGTGGGGCGGCGGCGCTTACGATCCTGTACTGCATCTTCGTCCTCTTTCCTCTGCCGCGATTCGTGACCGCTCCGCATTACCTCGGCTACCGGCTGTCCGTGTACATCGGGGTAACGGCTAACCTGTGCATGGAGGTGGTGTTGGCGGCCGGCGCAGCGATCGCGTGGGCCTCGCTGCGGGGGCCGGTCTCGCCCGTGGCAGCGCGCGCCCTGCGGGTGATTTTTGGGCTGTGCTCCGTTTTCTTCGGATTGGGACATTTCGCGGCGATCCAGGCCACGCAGGCGATGATCCCGAAATGGCTGCCCGGCGGCACGTTCTGGGTGCTGCTGACCGGCACGGCCTTCCTGCTGGCCGGCCTCGCGATCCTCTTCGGCGTGCTGGACGCGCTGGCTGCCTGGCTTCTGGGAACAATGCTGCTGGTCTTCAGCGTCGTGCTGCTGACGCCTGGCATCTTTGTTCATCCGCACAATCATGTGGCCTGGGGCGGCGATGCCTATAACCTGACCGTCGCCGGGGCCGCGTGGATTGTGGCCGAGTGGCTCGGAGGCCGGCGTGTTGCGGTGGAGAGCGCTTCGCGTCCGGAGCCGTCTCTCGCGTAAACGAGAAATCCCGCCGCGGTACCATGCGCGACCGCGGCGGGAGAAGACTGCAAAAGAGAATTACAACCAGTACTGCAGCGGCAGAACCTGCCTTCTCAGAGCTCAGAGCACAGGGCTCAGAGCACAGCAAATGAAAAACCAGGCGCCGGAGAACGACGCTCGATGCCCGGAAAGCCAGCGTCCCGCGGCCGGATTTTGCTCCGGCCGCGGGATCCTTTTGTTGCCCCGGCGCGCCGCCGATGACGTCGCGCCGGGATGCCGGCTGGGCAGCGGACCATGAGTATTACTTCGAATTGCCGCTGCGGAGGTCCGGGTTGAATACCTTCTGCTCCTCGATGGCCGCCTGGGCCGCCGCCAAACGCGCGGTGAGCAGGCGAAACGGTGAGCAGGAGACGTAGTCGAGCCCGGCGCGGTGGCAGAACTTCACCGACTCCGGCTCGCCGCCGTGTTCGCCGCAGATGCCCACTTCGAGGTGCTGGCGCGCGCTGCGGCCCTTGTTAGTGGCCATCTTGATCAGCGTGCCCACGCCCTCCTGATCGAGAACGGCGAACGGATCCTGTTTGAAGATGCCCTGCTTCAGGTACGCCGGCAGGAACTTGTTGACGTCGTCGCGCGAGATGCCGTAGGTGGTCTGCGTCAGATCGTTCGTCCCGAAGCTAAAGAACTCGGCTTCGGCGGCGATCTTGTCAGCCACCAGGCAGGCGCGCGGCAGCTCCATCATGGTCCCCACCTTGTACTCGACCACGAGGCCCTTCTTGATGAAGACGTCGTGGGCGACCTGGTGAATGATGGCCGCCTGCGCCTTAAACTCCTCAGGGCCGGTGGTCAGCGGGATCATGATTTCCAGATGCGGATCCTGGCCGCTCTTCTTCACCGCGGCTGCGGCTTCGAAGATGGCGTGCGCCTGCATCT
>DATGJK010000006.1:0-5592 GCA_035295245.1 Acidobacteriaceae bacterium | reverse complement strand
TTCCTCTTCGATACGCTGTTCACCGGCAGCGCTGGATACGGCGGCGACCCCAACGACTTCTCGACGCTGCGGATGTCGAAGGGGAAGCTCTACGACTTCAACGGGCTGTTCCGGCGCGACCGGCAGTACTTCGACTACGATTTGCTGGGGAATCCGCTCGTCCCACTCACCAATTACAAAAACGCTACCGGCACTTATACATTCCCGCAGGTGAGGGACGCCGAACACCTCTTCAATACCGTGCGACGCATGACGGACACCTCCGTGACGCTGTTTCCGCTGTCGAACGTATCGATTCGCGCCGGATACTCCCGCAACATCATGGAAGGCCCGACGTACAGCTCGATTCATCAGGGCTCGGACGCTCTGCTCTTCCAGGCGTGGCGGAACACCACGGATACCTGGATGGCAGGCATCGACTGGAAACCCTGGAATCATACGATGCTCACCTACGAGGAGCACATCAACCACTTCAAAGGGGACACGAGCTGGAATCTGGCGGGAATCAACGCGCGGCTGGCGAACGGGACCCCGGTGAGCCTTGGGTTCAACGCGGCGCCGTCCGCAAGCTGCTACTCGAGCTTTGCGACGAATCCGCCGACCACCACGGGCGCCTGCAACGGGTATATCCAGGACGCGCGGCGCGAGCCCACACGCACAACGTTCCCGACGGAGGAATTCCGGTTCCAGAGTGCGGAGATCAAAAACTTCTCGACGAATGGGCGCATCACGTACACCGATGCGAACATGCACCTGCCGAACTACTTTGAGTACTTCAATGGTCTCGAGAGCCGAACGACGACGCGGGCGTTCACGATCAACGGGAACTCCTGGGCGGCGCGGTACAACGTGTCGGCGGATTACGGGTTCGAGTGGACGCTGACGAATAATCTCAGCCTGACGGAGCAGTTCGACTTTCAGAACTTCCGCCAGCCGGGAACGACCCTGCTGTCGGAGGTGGATCAGAACGGCACGAACATGAACACGGCTCCGGGGCCTGCTTTGCCGGCGGACGTCAGCCGGGCGAATAACTTCCTCGGTCAGCGCGTAGAGCGGAACACGATTGCGCTGGAGATGCAGGCCTCGAGCTGGGCCAGCTTCTCGATCGGATACCGGATACGCGCTCGCCGCCTCGGCTTCGTGCAGTCGCTGCCGACCGACGCGCTGCCCACAGGCCGGAATTACAGCTACAACGACCGCGAGCAGGCGATCCTGATTGGCTCGGTGCTGCGTCCCACGGCGAACTGGAGAGTGAACGGCAGCATGGAGATCGGATACGCGAATAACGTTTATGTACCGATCGGCCCGAAGAACTTCCAGCATTACCAGCTGCGCAGCAGCTATAAGCCGAAGAGCTGGGCGACTGTTTCGGGGACCTTCAACGATTACGAGAGCCGCGATAATCAGATCGCCGTCGGTTATCTGGCGCACAACCGCAGCCTGACCGCGGCGGCTTCGCTGGCCCCCACTGAGCGCTACGGAGTGGATCTGGCCTACGGCTACACGGATGTGTTCTCGCAGGTCCAGAACTGCTTTGACGATTCCGGCTTTGTGCCGGCGGATGCTACGCTGATGCCGGTCGGAGTGGCGTGCGGGAACGCGGTGAACACCGCGACCAGCAAAGCCGCATTCTTTGGGACCAGCCATTACGACGCTCCCACGCAGTTCGGCTCGATCGGGATCGTCTATACGCCGGTGCCGAAGCTGCGCACGGGGCTGGGGTATCGCATGAGCGCGGTGGACGGGCACACGGAGTCTCTGAATCCGCGGAACGCGCCCGGATCGCTGCAGTCGCAATTTCAAACGCCCTATGCCAGCGTCGCCTACACCGTGGCGCCGGGATGGGCATTCAGCGGGCACTGGGACTACTACGGGTACGGCGAGGGATCGCCCATTGGGGCGACCGCGCCGCGCAGCTTCCGTGGGAATGTTTACACGCTGGGGATGCACTACGAATTCTGAGCACGCAGGCGTGTGATCGATGGCCGGGGTTGCGTCCCCGGCCATTTTTTTGCGCACCATCGTAACCAGTTCCTGCTCCCTTGTTGTGCCTGGCATCACTGACCGCGAATACCCCGGGGCGTTCTCATCGACAGTGGGAAAACTTCCGGACTGGTCATGGTTCGGAACAAGGAGGCTTGGTCCATGAGAATTCTTTCAGCCACGGCGGCTCTTCTGCTGGTCGCCTCGGTTGCCGCTCCCGCTTTTGGGCAGGGCGACGGCGCCGCGACTTACAAGACAAAATGCGCCATGTGCCACGGCGCGGACGGAACAGGAAACAGCCCGGTCGGCAAGAGCATGAAGGTGCGCTCGTTCAAGTCCGACGAAGACGTGAAGGCAAGCGACGCCGCGCTGATCAAGGACACGAAAGACGGCGTGGGCAAGATGCCGGCCTATGCGGGCAAGCTGACGGACGCGCAGATTCAGGATGTGGTCGCTTACATCCGCACCCTGCAGAAGTAGCCACGACGCCCGAGCGGTCTCGCATCCTGCTGGACCGATCGCGCCAGCCGCTCGGGCGTTGCAGTATGAGGATTTGAATCTCCGGCCCAGACCGGAGGCTCCCGCGACGAAGCCCCCAGACTCGGCGCAGGGCAGGAAGAAGGAATCGCCATGGGGGGCAACGCAGAGCACAGGCCTGCGGACCAACGCAGTACTCTTCGCCGGGTCGCTTGTCACGGTGTAACCGGCTTCGCTTTCCTTCTGATCCTGTTGCTGCAGTTCTCTCCGGGCGTTTGCGCGCAGCAGGCGGCGGACTGCCTTACCTGCCACAGTTCATCGGTGGGCCTGAAGAATTCGCAGGGCAAAAACATCAGCCTGAATGCATCGGTTCACATGCGTGGACCGCACACCAGTCTGGGCTGCCTTGATTGCCACGCGGGCGCGGCCGCGCAAAGCCACAACGCGAAAATCGCATCCGCCTCCTGCGTGGAGTGCCACAGCGATGCCGCGCAGGCACTGGCCGGAAGCGTCCACGCGGGCCTCGGGAATCCAAAGGATTCGCAAACCTGTATCACCTGCCACGGTACGGGGAACGCGACGCGAGCGGTTGCCGGACCCCAGTTCTGCGGCAGCTGCCACGAGCAGGAAGTCGATCAGTACAGGGGCAGCATTCACGGCCGTGCGCGCGCCACCGGCAATGGCGATGTGCCGACCTGCCAGAACTGCCACGGCTCCACGCATGCCGTTGTTGCCGGCACCGATCCCAAATCGCCGGTGAACAAGCAGCATTTGCCGGACACCTGCGGCTCCTGCCACTCCAATCCGAAGCTCGCGGCGAAATACATGTTCGCCGAGGTGCGGCCGGTTCAGGCCTACGAGGCGAGCGTACATGGCAGGGCAATTCACCAGGGCAATCTGAATGCCGCCTCGTGCAGCGACTGTCATGGCGCGCACGAGATCCTGCCGATCTCCGACCCGCGCTCGAAGATCTGGAAGCAGAATGTCGCCTCGACGTGCGGCCATTGCCATTCCGGCGTGTATGCCACCTACGCACAGAGCATTCATGGTGTGGCGCTGAGCAAGGGCGTGCTGCAGGCGGCGACCTGCACCGACTGTCACGATGAGCACCGCATCCTGGCGCCCGGGGATCCCGGGTCGCCGGTGTACATGGCCAATATTTCGCAGGAAGCCTGCTCGCGCTGCCATGCGGACACGCAGCTGATGGCCGGTTTCAATGTCCCGTCGGATCGAGTGCCGACGTACGACGACAGCTATCACGGTCTCGCTGCTCATGAGGGACGGCAGACGGTGGCCAACTGCGCCAGCTGCCACGGCGTCCACAACATCTTCGCGTCGACCGATCCGCGTTCGACGGTGAACCACGCGAACCTCAGCAAGACCTGCGGCCAGTGCCATACGGATGCGGGCCGCCGGTTTGCGATCGGCCCGGTTCACGGCATGTCCAGCGGAACCCCGGGCGGACGGCTGCTGGGATTCGTGAAGCTCTTCTACCTGGTGGTGATCCCGGTGACGCTGGGCCTGATGCTGCTGCACAACGCGATCGACTGGCGGCGCAAGGCTCTGGCGGTGCTGGCGCACTATCGCAAGGTGCACGGCCAGGTCCGGCTGACCCAGAGCGAGCGCATCCAGCACGGGCTGCTGGTGGTCAGCTTTGTCGTGCTGGTGATCACCGGGTTTGCGCTGAAATTCCCGCATTCCTTCTGGGCGGCTCCCTTCGTGGACTGGGAGCACGGGCATCCGGTTCGCGGCTGGCTGCACCGCATTGCCGGCGTCGTGCTCATCGGGACGTCCGTCTACCACATCGTGTATCTCATGGCGAAGAAGAGCGGCCGGCGCTGGTTCCGGGACATGATTCCCGATGTGCGCGATGCCAGGGAGGCGGTTCAGACGGTGGAATATAACCTGGGCCACCGGAAGGAGCTGCCGCATTACCGGCGCTTCAACTACGCGGAAAAGGCTGAGTACTGGGCGCTGGTGTGGGGCACGGTCGTGATGGCGGTCAGCGGTGTGCTGCTCTGGCTGAACGACTGGATTCTGGCGCACCTGCCGCATCCGGCATCGATCCTGGCCATCAGCACGGCGATCCACTTCTACGAGGCGATCCTGGCGACGGCGGCGATCCTGGTCTGGCACTTCTATGCGGTGATTTTCGATCCGGACATCTACCCGCTGAAGTGGACCTTCCTCACGGGGCGGGCTCCGGAGCATGAGGTGCGGGAAGGGTGCGAAACCGAGCCGCAGCCGCAGAAGCCGCCGGCGAAGCCTTCGCCAGGACCTGCGGCGCCTCCGGCGGTCCGGCCGAGCGAGAGCGGGGCAGACGACTAGCCGGGATTTTCTCCCCAGAATGCCCGAAGTAATGCCTGCGCGGACGTCACTTCGGTTTGTGCCCCGCGTCACAGACCGGCCTCTGTGCGAGCCAGTACCAATGAGTCAGAACCTGGGATTATATGCCCCAGTCCAAGGAGCACTCATCCATGAAAGCTCGCATCAGAACCGCGGTTCTTCTTACGCTGGCCGCGTCCATTGCGGCGCCTGTTTTTGCGCAGAGCGCCGGCGCTGACACCTATAAATCGAAGTGCGCGATGTGCCATGGTCCGGACGGCACCGCGGCGACGCCGATGGGAAAGATGATGAAGATCCCGTCGTTTAAGGATCCGGCGGTGGTCCAGCAGTCGGACGCAGCCCTCATCGCTGTGACGAAAGACGGCAAAGGCAAGATGCCGGCGTATAACGGCAAGCTGACCGATGCCCAGATCAAGGACGTAGTCTCCTTCATCCGCACGCTGCAGAAATAGCGGAGCGGGACGAATGCCGGATTGCGGGCTGCCGAAGGCGGTCCGCAATCGACGGCGGCGCGCACGGGAGCAGAAATGAAAACCGTTACCTCTTTGGCCCTGGTTTTCCTGGGCCTCCTGCTGGTATGCCCGGCCAAGCCGCTCTACGCGGATGCGGACTGTCTCTCCTGCCATGGCGACGCCACCATGCAGGATGCCGCGGGTCACAGCATCAGCGTGAATGCCGACAAGTTTCACGCCAGCATTCACGGCAGCCTGAAGTGTAACGACTGCCACACCGCGATTCACGACTATCCGCACCCGGACAAGCCGGCGGCCGTGCAGTGCGAAACCT
>DATGJK010000005.1:0-3225 GCA_035295245.1 Acidobacteriaceae bacterium | reverse complement strand
CCGCGCAAATCAGCAGCAGAAGACTGAGGCCAATCTGCAGTCCCACGATGCCGCGCCGGAACCCGAGCCTGCCGCCCACACTGCCCCCGCCCTGTTTCAGGTTGCTCACGAGGTCTGGCTTTCCCATCTGTAGAGCCGGAGCCAGCGTGAATAGCAAACTCACAGCTGTCGCAATCACGAGACTAAATGCCAGCAGCCGCCAGTCCATTTGCGTCGAAAACGGCGGCGCGCCTTGTCCCGTCGAGATTTGGCTGACCAGCAGATGCATCGTCATCGGCGCCAGCGCCAGACCTGCCGCTCCGCCCGCCAGGCCCAGCAGCAGTCCTTCCGCAAATAATTGCCGTGTTACGCGCCCCCGACGCGCGCCCAGCGCATAGCGCATCGATATCTCGCGCGTTCTCCCAGCCGCCCGCACCAGCACCAGACTGGCTACGTTGACCGAGGCCATCAGCAGCACCAGGGCCGCCAGCCCCATCACCACCAGCAGCGGCCCCTCCATGTCGTTGCGCGAATAGGAGAACCCTCTCGATCCATCCAAAACATGAAGGCGGCTGTTTGTAACGAAGCCGGTCACAAATTTTGGTGAGTTGCTCTTGAAAAACGGCAACTCCGCCTGCCGCAATGCATGCCACAACGGGGCCAGTCCCGTTTCCGCCTGCTCTCGCGTCTCGCCGGGCTTGAGCCGCCCGAGAACGTTGAGCCAGCGGCCATTGTGTTCGTCCAGCTCATCCCATTCCGGAGTGATGACCGGCTTCATGGTCATCGGCACCCACAGATCCGCCGGCGATCCCCAGATCGCGCTCTCGAACCCGGGCGCTGCCACTCCCAGAATCTGGAACGGCTGCCCATTGATGTCCAGCGTCTGCCCCACAGCATGCGGATCGGCCGCAAAATGCGCCTTCCAGTAGCGAAAGCTCAGCACCGCCACCGGACTGCCGTTCCTCACCCGATCATCGGCCTGCGTCAACAAGCGGCCTACTGCGGGCCGCACGCCCAGCACATCGAAGTAATTGCCGCTCACCAGCTCCGTTGCGACCAGCGATGATTGCTTTTGCCACCTCACCGCGGCCTGCGTCTGAAACATCGCGATCAGGCCGTCGAAGACTTGATTCTTGTCGCGCAAGTCCTTGTACATCGGATAGGAGAAGTACGCCTCCGGGTCGCCGCCGTTGCTGTCGGTGTCTCCGTTCCACACGTTGTACGGAGTCGCCTCCAGCAGCACCAGCTGCTGCGGAGCCCGCACCGGCAGCGAACGCAGCAGCGCCTGATCGAGCAGCGAAAAGATCGCCGTCGTCGCCCCGATCCCCAGGGCCAGCGTCACAATCGACGTAATGGCAAACCCCGGCGCCTTCCTCATCTGCCGCAGTGCAAACTGGAGATCGCCCAGCATCTTCCCTCCCCCACCTGCTGTGCCCTGCGCTCTCTTACTCGCTCCGCAGCGCCACCATAGGATCCACCACGGTTGCCCTTCGCGCCGGCAACGCGGAAGCCAGAGCCACCATCGCCGTCGTCAGCACCACCGCGAGCGCCAGCGTCACCGGATCCCACGTGCTCACGCCATAAAGCTGGCTCGCAAAGAAGTGCGCCAGCCCCACGGTGCCTGGCACCGCGACCAGCACGGCGAGCCCCGCAATCCACGCCATCTCTCGTACAACCAGACTGACCAGCGAGCGACGCGGCGCACCCAGCGCGAGGCGCACGCCAATCTCCCGCGTCCGACTCTGCGTCGCAAACGCCAGCACGCCATACAGGCCCACCGCCGCCAGCAACACCGCCAGCGCCGCAAAGCCCAGCGCCAGCATCGCCAGCGAACGCTCATTCGACGCGCTGATGTCCACCTGAGCTTCCATCGTCCGCAGGCCATCGACCACCAGCGTGGGATCGAGGTCGTGGATAGCGCTGCGAATCCCAGCCTCCGCCGCCTCGGGATTCTGCGCCGTCCGCAGGTACACCTGGACGCCACCGGGATGCTTCTCCTGCAGGTACGGCTGATAAACACCCAGCCCCATTTCTGTCCGCAGGTCCGCGTGTTTTATATCGCCCACGACGCCGACAATCGTCACGTCGGCCTTCGCGTTGTCCCCTGCTTCTCCGATGAGCCGCCCCAGCGCATTGCTCGCAGACCCATAGAAGTGCTTCGCAAATGCCAGGCTCACAATGGCGACCTTCGGTGCGCCCTTCGCGTCGGCGAGCGTAAAATCGCGCCCCACCAGCAGAGGCTGGCGCAGCGTCGCAAAATATCCCGGCGTCACATAGGGAGCTTCAAAGTCATCCTGCTCGTTCTCGGTGAACTTGTGCCCCTGCACAATAAACCCGTTCCACTCCGTGTCCCCGGCCAGTTCCGGATCCGTTGTCGCCGCCACGCTCTGCACTCCGGGAACTTTCCGCACCGCATCCAGCGCGGAGTTCACAATCTGCGGCGCCTTGTCCTCGCCATAACCGGACGCCTCCGGCGACAGATTGAATGTCGCCATGTGTCCCGTGTCGAAACCCACGTTCTGGTCGCGCAACGCATCCAGCGTGCGGACGAACAATCCCGCCCCGCCCAGCAGCAGCACGCTCAGGGCAATCTGCACTCCCACCGCTGCCTTGCGGAATGCCTGCGACTGCCGCGACGCGGTCCCGCTGCTCTGCCGCAGCGCTCCCGCGAGATCCGGCCGCAAATAATGAAACGCCGGCGCAATCGAGAACAGCACGCTGATGACAAAGGCCACCGCCAGGGCAAAGAGCAGAATCCGCGCATCCACATGCGCCGAGTACGGCTCGTCTCCCGGACGGGCATTCATCATCAGCCGCACCAGGATCTCCGCCAGCACCGGCGACAGCGCCAGGCCGCCCGCAACGCCGGCCAGCCCCAGGAGTCCGCCTTCGATCAGCAATTGGCGCACGATCCGGCTGCCGTTGGCGCCCAGCGCAAACCGCATCGACATCTCCCGCACTCGCGCCGCCGAGCGCAGCAGCAGCAGCGTTGCCACATTCAGGCAGCACATCGCCATCAGCAATCCCGCCATGCTCAGCAGAATGATCAGCGGCGTCTTCAGATCCAGCCGGTTCGGCGAGAATCCTCGCGAATCATCGAGTACTTTGATCATCGATTTGGCGACATAACGCTCTTTGAACTGGTCCGATACCGATTTGTAGAGCGGCAGTTCGCTCGCGCGCAGCGCTCGCCACAGCGGGAGCAAACTCGCCTCCGCCTGCGTCGCCGTGACGCCCGGCTTCAGG
>DATGJK010000004.1:0-8835 GCA_035295245.1 Acidobacteriaceae bacterium | reverse complement strand
GCCGAGCAGGAAATACTTCAGAGCAGATTCAGGGCTCTTCGCGCTGCGGCGCCGGAATCCCGCCATGATGTAGGTGGAGATCGAAGAAATCTCCAGCGCGATGAAGACGAGCAGCAGTTCCACAGCGCTCGACATGAACATCATGCCGACGGCTCCGAACAGCATCAGCGCAAAAAGTTCGCCGAGCCCTTCTGTCGCGGGCGTCACAGCGTCCAGCGTGATGAGGAGCGCCGCCAGCAGAATACCGGCGATCAGGACGTGAAAGAAGATGCTGAAAGCATCCGTCTGCACCACCCCGTAATAGGCGGTGCCGGCGGGCATTTGATACTGCCACAGGCTCACCGCCAGTGCAGCCAGCGCGACAACCACTGCCGTCCAGCCGAGCGGCTTCCGGTTCGAACTCTTCGCCAGCATCGCATCCGCGAGCATGACGATCACGCCGCCGACGGTGAGGATGATCTCAGGCAGGATGTGCATCGCCGGGTTCATTGCTTCTCCAGAACGACGGCGGCTGCCGTGGTGGTTGATGCCGGGTGAGTGCTGCGGGCCTGCATGGTGGCGGCCGAAAGCGGCGCCATCGCCGAGTCAATGGCTTTGATCCAGTAGGGCGAGAGCACCCCCATGGCCAGCATCAGCACCGCCATCGGCCACAGCGCAATCTGCTCGCGAAAGCCGAGATCAGGGTGTGGACGGTTCACCACCAGGGACGACGGCTGGCCGTAGAAGATGCGCTGCACCATCCAGAGCATGTACGAGGCGCTAAGGATGACGCCCACTGTCGCAGCCACCACCCACCCTTGATGCACCGGGAAACTACCGCTGAGGACCAGGAACTCGCCGACGAATCCATTGAAGAGCGGCAGCCCGATCAGCGCCAGCGCCGTGATGACCCACAGGGTGGCCAGCATCGGAGTGCGCGTAGCGAGACCACCGAACTCAGACATGTCATAGGTGCCGTAGCGATCGTAGAGAAACGCGATCAGCACCAGCAGCGCGCCGCCGGTGAGCCCTTCATTCAGCGTCTGGTAGACGGCGCCGTTCAGCCCCGCCAGCGCGAAGGAAAAGATGCCCAGCGTGCAGAAGCTGAGGTGGCTCAGGATCGAATAGGCGACGAGCCGGCGCATATTGTCCTGCACCAGCGCCACGAGCGCGCCATAGAGCACTCCGATGACGGCGAGCGCAATCATCAGGGGAGCGATCTGCCGCGCCTGTGCCGGGAAGAGTCCGAGGTTGAAGCGGAAGATGGAATAAAGTCCGAGTTTGCCGGCGATGACCATTGCCATGGCCGTGGGCGCTTCATGGATCGCGTCGCCCAGCCAGCCGTGTAACGGGAATACCGGGACCTTGACCGCAAAGGCGACCAGAAACGCCAGCGAAACCCACCACAGAGCCGCCGGCGAGAACGCAGTTCCGGCGAGAACCGTCTGCAGCTTGACGAAGTCGAAGCTGCCGGTCTTCGCGTAAAGCCAGAGAATCGCGACGAGGAACAGCGCCGAGGGCAGGAAGGTGTAGATGAAAAACTTCAGAGCGGCCTGGCGTCCGCGTTCTCGCCCAAACATGGCGATCAGAAGCGCCATGGGCACCAGCGAAAGCTCCCAGAAGCAGTAGTACAGGAACACATCCAGCGCGACGAAGACACCGACCATCGCCGTCTGCTGCAGCAGAAAGAGGAAGTAGAACTCCTTCGTGCGGTGCTCGATGGCGCGCCACGAAACGAGAACGCCGATGGGAGCGAGAAACGTCGTGAGCAGCACGAGCCACAGCGAAAGGCCGTCGACGCCGAGATGGTAGCGAATCGCGGGACTCGTCACCCACGGACGGTTCTCTTCGAACTGGAAACCATGATTCGCATAGTCGAAGTGCGCCGGCAGATGCAGCGATAAAGCGAACGTCGCCAGCGCGACCAGCAGCGTGAACGCCGGGATCACGCGCCCTTTGCGCGGCAGAAATGCGACGATGACCGCGCCGGCCGTAGGCACGAAGGTGATCAGCGTCAATATGAGTTCGTTCGGCACGAAATGTCCCTGGTCCCTTCCTTATCGCGCCCAGAAGTGCGCGGTCCATCCGAAATAACTGGCCAGCAGCAGAACGCCGGCAAACAGCGCGAGCCACCCTGCGTAGGATCGAATATTGCCCGACTGAATGCGCGCCACCAGCGCGCCAAACCCCTGAGCGGTGTAACCGGCAGCCAGCGATCCACCATCGATCACCCCACGATCGATGAGCACGTTGAGCAGATAGCGCGCGCCAAACAACACCGGCGTGACAACAATGGCGCCGTAGAATTCGTCGACCCAGTACTTGTTCGCGACCAGCGCGTAGACGCCGCGTGCTTTTGCGGCAAAGCGCTCGGGGAGTTCGGGGCGCTTGTAATACATGATGTGGGCAACGAGCCATCCGGTCGCGGCTACCAGGGTGGATACGATGGCAAGGATGAATTCGAGTTGCTTCGATCCGGCGGGCGATTCGTTCGGCGTGTTGGCAATCTGCCCGGTGGTCGTCAGCGCTACGGTCGCCTGCTCGTAAGACATGTGCACGGCCTTGACCGCCGGCGCAAGAAAGTGCGAGAACCAGTTGCCGCCGCCCAGTCCTTCCGGCCAGCCCATTGCGCCGCCAATCACGGAGAGAATCGCCAGGATAACCAGCGGGATCAGCATCACCTTCGGGCTTTCGTGCACGCCGTGTCCCTCGTGGTGGTGCTTCTGTGCCGGCTCGGTTTCGATCACCAGCTTCGTATCCCGGCGCGCATGAACGGCGGCAAACTCGCGAGGCGCCCGGCTCTCGCCGAAGAAGGTCATGTACCACAGCCGGAACATGTAGAAGGAGGTGAATCCGGCGGTGAGCAGTCCAATCGCCCAGAGAATCTTGCCTGGGCCCGGCGCGACAAACGCCTGGTAGAGGATTTCGTCTTTGCTGACGAAACCGGCGAGAGGCGGGGCTCCGGAGATGGCAAGCACTGCCGCGGTCATGGTCCAGAACGTCACTGGGATTTTCTTTCGCAGCCCGCCCATTACCCGCATGTCCTGCTCGCCGGAGAGCGCGTGGATCACCGATCCGGCCCCGAGGAAGAGCAGCGCCTTAAAGAAGGCATGCGTAACGAGGTGGAAGATGCCCGCCGAGTAAGCTGCCACACCGCAGCCCAGGAACATGTAACCCAGCTGCGAAACGGTGGAGTAAGCGAGCACGCGCTTGATATCCGATTGCGCCATGCCAATCGTCGCAGCAAGAAATGCAGTCGCGGTCCCGATGACCGCCACCGTCAGCAGCGCAACAGACGAGCGGTCGAAGATGATGTGTGTTCGCGCCACCATATACACGCCCGCCGTGACCATCGTGGCGGCGTGAATGAGAGCGGAGACGGGCGTCGGACCCTCCATGGCATCCGGCAGCCAGATGTACAGCGGGATCTGCGCAGACTTGCCCGTTGCGCCCAGGACGAGCAGAAGCCCAATCGCGGTGAGGAATCCGCCCTGCCAGTCGGGATGGGCGGCAATCGTCGTGAACACCTCTTTGAAGCTGAGGCTGCCAAAGTGCTGCACGAGAAGAAACATCGCCAGCAGGAAGCCGAAGTCGCCGATGCGGTTGACGATGAACGCCTTTTTGCCGGCGTTCGCGGCGGAATCACGTGTGAAATAGAACCCGATCAGCAGATAGGAGGCGAGCCCCACCCCCTCCCATCCGACGAACATCAGCAGGAAGTTCTCTGCCAAAACCAGCGTCAGCATGAAAAAGAGGAACAGGTTCATGTAGGCGAAGAACCGCCAGTACCCCTCTTCCTCAGCCATGTACCCGATCGAGTAGACGTGGATGAGAAAGCCGACTCCGGTGACGACGCAGAGCATCACCAGCGTGAGTTGATCGAGCTGGAAACTGAAGTCGGCATGGAACGTGCCGGTGTTGATCCAGGTGCCGATGTTCTCGATGTGGGGCAGGGTGAGCGAGCTGAACTTCGCGACGATCGTCGCGACCTGAATCATCGGGATGGCCGAAGCGATAATCGCAACCGTCGTAACCAGCGCCTTCGGAAATTTGCGGCCCATGAGACCGTTCACCAGAAATCCGGCGAAGGGGACGAGCGGAATCAGCCAGAGGTGGAGATCGGTCATAGTTTCATCAGGTCGACCTGGTCGACATTCAGAGTGTTGCGCGCTCGGAAGACCGCGATGATGATGGCCAGCCCGACAGCGGCTTCGGCTGCGGCGACCACCATGACGAAGAAAACGAAGATTTGTCCGCTGACCTGCAGATGCCCAGTCACCTGGCTCCAGTGCCGCGTGAATGCGATGAACGTCAGATTGACAGCATTGAGCATCAGCTCAATCGACATGAAGACCGTGATGATGTTCCGCTTGATGAGAAAGGCCGCCACTCCGATGGAGAACAGGATCCCGCTGAGCACCAGATACCAGGCAATCGGGATCATCAGTGCTCCTTTCGGGCGAGCGCAACCGCGCCCAGAATGGCAATCAGAATGAGCACCGACGTCACTTCAAACGGAAGCAGCAAATCCCTGAACAGCACCTGGCTCAGGTCGCGGGTGGTCACCAGGTAGTCGCCGATGCGGGCCTGCGCGAAGCTGCCGCGGTTCGACAGAAAAACAAACGTCAACAGCGCAACCAGTATGGCGGCTCCGGGAATTCCGGCGATGTAGGCCATCTTGCTGCCGTGCGTGCGCTCTTCCGCGCCTGCGTTGAGCAGCATGATCACGAAGGTGAACAGCACCATGATGGCGCCTGAGTAGACAATGACCTGCGCGGCAGCGAGAAATTCGGCTCCGAGGAGCAGATAGAGAACAGCCAGCGAGCTCATCACCACGATGAGAGACAGCGCGCTGTTGATGGGATGGCGCTGAAAGAGGAGATTCAGGGCTCCTGCCACACACAACGCGCCGAAGATGATGAAGAGAGCCAGATGCATGAGCTTTGAAATCTTCCTGCAATCAGCGAAAAGCCGCGCAAAACAAGGTCAGAACAGCAGGACGGGACGCTAAAAATTGTAAATCACTGGACGGGCAGCAAAATGCCCATCCAGAGGCTGGTTACCACGATGTTGGCGATCGCTACGGGCACAAGAAATTTCCAGCCAAAGCCCATGAGCTGGTCGTAGCGGAAACGCGGCAGCGTGCCACGCACCCAGATGTAGAGAAACAGAAAAAAGAACACCTTGAGGACAAACCAGAAAACTGGCAGCACGGCCTGCGCGACGATGCCAGTCAGAAGGTTGTCGAAGAGGTGACCGAAGGGGCTCGTCCAGCCGCCGAAGAAAAGCAGCGTGGCCACGCAGCCGACGGTAATCATGTTCGCGTACTCGGCCATGAAGAACATAGCGAACTTCATCGAGCTGTATTCGGTGTGATAGCCGGCGGTCAGCTCGCTTTCGGCTTCGGGCAGATCGAATGGAGCGCGGTTCGTCTCCGCGTAGGCCGCCATCAGGTAGATGAAGAACGCGACGAACTGGAATCCGCCAAAGAAGTTCCACGAGATGAGCCCATGTGTCGCCTGGACGTCAACAATGTCGCGCAGGCGGAAGGTTCCCGCGCGCATCACGACGCCGACCAGCGACAGGCCAAGCGCCAGCTCATAACTGATCACCTGTGCAGAAGCCCGCAGCGATCCGAGCAGCGAATATTTGTTGTTCGACGACCAGCCCGAGAGCGCGATGCCGTAAACGCCGACGGAAGTAATGCCGAGGATCACCAGAAGCCCGATGTTCACATCCGCGATCTGGAACAAATCGACACCGTGCCAGGTGATGTTTGCGCCGAAGGGCACGACGGCGATCGACATCAGCGCGCAGCTCAGCGCGATCATCGGGGCAATGATGTAGAGCGGCCGGTAAACGGCCGTCGGCATCAGGTCTTCCTTCAGGAACAGCTTCGCGCCGTCGACCAGCGGCTGCAGCAACCCGAACGGCCCGACGCGGCTCGGTCCCCAGCGATTCTGGATGCGGCCCACCAGCTTGCGTTCCAGCAGCACGGTATACGCCACAGACATCAGCAGGATCACCACGACGACGAGGATCTTGGCGATGCTGATGATTACGAATGGAACGAAACCGGTCTCCATCAAAAGCCTTTCAATCTTGTCTCAATCCCCTGCTCCGGCCGTCTCTGCCTGGCGGGGTGGTTCTGCTGCCTCGGGCTTGCGTGCTTCGATCACCGAATTCAGCGTGTTGCTGTAACGGCCGAGCGTTCCCGAGCTGAACAGCGTGTCGTTCGAAGGCAGCACCAGGTCACGACGGCTGCCGATATTCTCAATCTGCACCAGGCCGGAGCCGCTGATTCCGCGCACATGCTGATCGTTGCCGGCGAGCAAATCGAGGCGCGGCACGTCGTAAGCCGGAACCATCCGCTGAATCTCGTCGAAGATGGCGAACGGATCGAAGGGGCTGAGCTTTGGCTCGAGGTTATGCGCCGCGAGCCAAACGCCATGACGATCCGCCTCGCCGGACTGCGCTCCCCGCGCCTGGCCCATGTCCGCCCGCACGCCGGCCCTGCCAAAAGGCACCAGCTTCTTAACATCAGCGCCCATTCCCGCGGCGAGGCGAACGATCAGTTCGAAATCGGTGCGGGCTCCGGCCTGATCAGCCGCTTTCTTCACCAGCTGTACATCGCCAAAAGTGTTCGTGACAGTCCCGGCCTTCTCATACAGGTTGGCCGCCGGGAGGATCACGCTCGCCAGCTGCGCCGTCTCTGTCATAAACATGTCCTGCGCGACAACGAATACGTTGCGCAGGGCAGCGGCGTCGATCCCGTAGCGCGCCACAGGATTCGATCCGACAACATACAACGCGGCGAGATTGCCGGCTTCTGCGGCGTCAAACATCTGCACGAGATCGAGTCCAGGCTGTGCAGGCAGGCTCGCGCCGTACTCGTCTGCGAAATGCGCGGCACTCTGCACCGGAAGATAGCCGGGCAACAGATCGGGATAGAGTCCCATGTCAGCCGCGCCGCGCGAGTTCACGTAATCGCCGAGGCAGCTGAACTTCACGTTCGGAAACGACGCCCCAAAATCCGCGAGCGCGGCGATGGCGCGTCCGCGAAATTCCGGCCCGAAGGCAACGAGCAGCGATTCCTCTTTGCGGACCGCATCGCGGAACGCCTTCGCCGCGTCGGTGTTCTCCATGGCAGTGTCATTGCCACTGAGGTACGCGACGAGACCGGCATAATCGTTCTCGCGAATCTGCAGGAACGAAGTGGCCTGTCGGCGGAGCTTGATCAGCTCGTGGTTCGCCGCATAGAGCCGTGCATTGTGCAGCCGGACGGCAGTACGGATCTGCCAGGCCAGTCCTGGATGCTGCTCCGTGGGATCGCTGCCCAGCAGCAGGATGGCCTTCGCGTTGTTGTAGTCGCGCAGCGAGGCTTCTGCCTTGCCGTTCATCGCCGCGGCGAAGGCCGGATAATCCGCGGTCCGATGGTGATCAATATTGTTGGTGCCCAGCACCGTGCGCGCGAATTTCTGCAGCAGATACGCTTCTTCGTTGGTGGTGCGATTCGAACCGATGACGCCAACCGCCGAGCCGCCGCGGCTGTCGCGAACCTCGCGCAGCTTCTTCGCGGCAAAGTCGATGGCTTCGTCCCAGAGAACAGGCTTAAACTGTCCGTCGGCCTGACGGATGAGCGGCTGCGTCAGGCGTTCTTCGCGATTGGCGAAGTCGAACGCGTAACGGCCCTTGATGCAGAGGAAATCCCCATTGATGCCGCTCTTGTCGCGGTTGTCGCCGCGGACAATCTCCATCCCCTCATCGGCGCGGCGCACGCCGAGGGTCGTCTTGCATCCGTCTCCGCAATGCGTGCAGATGGTGCCGACGTGGCTCATCTCCCACGGGCGCGTCTTGTACCGGTACGCTCCCGAGGTGAGCGCGCCGACCGGGCAGATATCGATGCACATGCCACATTCTTCGCACTCCAGATGATCCTGCTTGTTGGGAGCGATCACAGACCCGGCGCCGCGGTTCTGGATCCCGAGTGCCCACACATCCATGCCCTCGCCGCAAACGCGCACGCACCGGTAGCAAAGGATGCAGCGCGGGCGATCGAAATAGACCACCGGCGACCACTGCTGCTCTTCGCGGTGCTGCTTGATTTCCACAAATTTCGATTCGTGCGCACCGTACTTAAACGTCATGTCCTGCAGCTCGCACTCGCCACCGGCATCGCATACGGGGCAATCGAGCGGATGGTTGCCGAGCAGCAGTTCGATCGTCGCTTTGCGGGCCTGCGCGATCTCCGGACTTTCGGTGGTGACCACCATGCCTTCAGCCACGGGCGTGGTGCACGCTGTCTGCAGCTTCGGCACTTTCTCCAGCCGCACGACGCACATGCGGCAGGCAGCCTGCAGCGAAAGGCCGGGATAGTAGCAGAAGGCGGGAATCTCGATCCCGTGCATGCGGCACGCTTCAATGAGCAGTGTGCCCGCGGGTGCGGTGAGCTTCCTGCCGTCGACTGTGAACGTAACGTCAGCCATGAATTCCTTCAGACCAGCGCCGCTTCTTCTTCGCGCGCGCGGTGATACGGGCAGCCTCTGCCATCCAGATGATCCTCGAACTCTTTACGAAATTTCTTGACGAAGCCGATGGTCGGCATCGCCGCGGCGTCGCCAAGCGGGCAGAAGGTCCGCCCCAGCATGTTCTCGGCCAGGTAGCGAATGTTGTCGATGTCCTTATCCACCGCGCCGCCCGCGTGCAGCCGGGTGAGCGACTTCTTCAGCCAGTCGGTGCCTTCGCGGCACGGAATGCACCACCCGCAGCTTTCGTGCTGGTAGAACTTCATCGTGCGCAGCGCAAATTCGACCATGCAGACCGTCTCGTCGAGCACCACCACGCCGCCCGAGCCCA
>DATGJK010000003.1:0-5563 GCA_035295245.1 Acidobacteriaceae bacterium | reverse complement strand
GCAAGGCGAATCTGCTGCCGCCGATGGCGAAATCGCGCGAGCTCAGCCGCGTGATCGGGGCAGCCGTGGCGAAGCAGGCCATTGCCGAGGGGTTGTCAAGCCTGAAAGAGGCTGACGTGGATGCAGCCATTGGCGCGCATGTGTGGGAGCCGAAGTATGTGCGGTATGAGCGGGAGTATTGAGGCGATCAAGCCAATCCAATACCCAATCAGAGGAGTTCGAAGTACCGCTCCCGGCTCATGCCTGCTGTCCGGAGAAGATTCTTAATGATGAAGACAGGAACGGAGTGATAGGCAGGAATCACCAGCGGGCGCTTCACGCCGGGCTTGGTATAGATGAGATGATCACCCCGCTGGCGGATGAACGTGAATCCGTCCTTTTCAAAGACTCGAACGAGGTCTGAGTAATGATCGGCTGGATGGCAGGCATTAACGCAGAGTGGCCCACTCACGGTCCAGCGCTATGAATTCAGGAGCATTCCAGGCGTCTCCGATACGCTGATAACCGGATTCTTCCAGGATTTCCTCGAGGGTACCCATCTCATCGCTCGCCTCGATGAAGGCTTGCACCGCTTCGCGAATATTCCTGCGGGCCTGATCATTCGTTGCCCCACAGCTGGAGAGATCGAGTTCGGGAACATAGGCGACATAGGTATCGCCTTCTCTGAAGGTGTGAATGGTGTAAGCAATGTCACGCACGATCCTGATCCCCTCCTGAATCGCTCACCGCGAGGCTCTGCGCGCCTCGACAACAGGATACGCTCAGCGCTGGACCCAGCGGATGCGCCAGCTCTTTTCCGCTGACTGGAAGAGATAGACGCCGAGGATGGCGATGAGCGGCTCGAGCGGATGGCGGAAGCGCGCCTGCACAAAGACGAAATAGTAGACAAACGGAATGACGGCGAAGGCCATGGCGAAGAGCCAGGCCGCGGGGATGCGTCGCCGGATCGCCAGCAGAAGTCCGAGGACACCGACGAGACTGGTGAACTGGAAGTTCAGGCCGCGGACGACCTCGGTCCATGCTTTGCCCTTCAGCGAAGCATGCGGAACGTCGGCCCAGAAGAAATAGAAGCGGCGGATGGTTAGCCGGATGAAGTCGGCGGGATCGGCGCTGATCTCCTGTTTGGCGAGGCGGCCGCGGGACTTTGAATAGGCGAGCTCGCCCATTTGGTCGAGCAGGAGTTCCTGGTTTTCCAGGGCGACGGGCGAGCCGATGAGCATGCCCTGGAGGTTGGGGTTGTTGCCCATCCACAGCTCGGCGCCGAAGTTGCTGCGCATGGGCACGAATGCGTGGAAGACGAGGGCGTTGCGAACGATCCAGGGAACGATGCAGGCGAGGCACAGGACGGCGGCGAGCGCGATGCGGGGAATCTGGCGTGCGATGTTGCCGGTTCCTTTGAGGATCCAGAGGGCGCAGAAGGGAAGAAAGATGGCGATGGAAGCGCTGCTGAGGGTGATGAGTCCCCAGAGGAGCCCGAAGATGGCCCAGCGTTTCGTAGTGGCGGGATCGTCTTCCTGCGGGCCGCCGATGTTCCTCATGCGCAGGGCGAGCACGAGGATGCAGGAGAAAAGAAAAGCGGTGAGGGACATTTCCCACACCCACTTCACGGCGTACTGCATCGCGGCAGGGTAGAGTGCCCAGATCCAGGCGGACCAGAGGGCAACGCGGCGATTGAAGCAGCGGGCGGCGATCTCCCATGTAGACCAGGCGGTCAGCGCGGAGCAGACGCAGTTGAAGGCGAGGATGATCCAGGCGGAGAGAGCCGTGTAGACGCCGAAGAGCTTGAACACTCCGGCGAGGATCAGCGGATAGAGGGGCGTGACCCAGGCGGTGGGGCCGCTGGGGTGATCGAAGGGGTTGGCGTAGCCGTGTCCGGTAGCCAGGGATTTTGCGATGCGGCCGACTTCCCAGCCAAACTTAAAGTGATCCTCGAAGGGGGAAATGCGGTAGAAATGGCCGAGCGTCAGCGTGGCGAGACGGAGGCCAAGCGCGACCCAGAAGATGATCCACGGAAAGGGTTCGGGCGATCCGGAAGACGTTCTTTGGGTGGTCGCGACCTGGGCGGTGGAACTCACATCAGCGGTGTTGCCCGTCCGATGGCGCAGGACTTCAGGCATGACGCTCGACGCGGCTCCGCATTGGCAGAATTATAGCTGCCGCATTTCCTGAGCTGCCTGTTCGGCTTCGGCGGGCATCAGCGACTCGGTTGTGAGCTGGTCGGCCTGGCGAAGGCTGGGGAAGAATGCCGCCCACAGGCTGGTGACGAGGAGGGATCCGATGCCCCCGATCACGACGGCGCGGACGGCTCCCCACCACTGGGCGGTCAGGCCGCTTTCGAACTCGCCGAATTCGTTGGAGGCGCCGACGAAGAGGGAATTCACGGCGGAGACGCGGCCGCGCATGGCCGCGGGCGTGGCCAGCTGCAGGATGGAGCCGCGGATCACGACGGAGACCATGTCCGAGGCACCGACGAAGAACAAGGCAATGAGGGAGAGCGGCAGGCTGCGCGAAAGTCCGAAGACGATGGTCGAGGCGCCGAAGATGGCGACGCAGACGAGCATCTTCGCTCCGGCACGGCCGCGAATGGGGCGAATCATGAGCCAGAGGGAAACGGCCAGCGCGCCCAGGGCGGGAGCGGCGCGCAACATGCCGAGACCGCGCGGGCCGGCGTGCAGGATGTCCTGCGCGAAGATCGGCATCAGGGCCACGGCGCCGCCGAGGAGGACGGCGAAGAGGTCGAGGGAGATGGAGCCCAGCAGGACCTGAGTTCTGGCGACATAGCGAAAACCTGCGAGCAGCACGTCGCGGGAGAGGGCGCGGTGCTCCATCCGGCCAGGACGGACGTGCAGGGAGCCGACCAGAGCCAGGAAGCAGATCACGGTGATCACGGTGAACAGGTAAACGAGACTGGCTCCATGAAGGCGGCCGCGCAGGGGCAGGGTGAAGAGGATGCCGCCGAGTGCAGGGCCGACGATGTTGGCGATCTGGAAGATGGTCGCGCCCCAGGTGACGGCGTTCACGAAGTGCTCCGTGGGCACGAGGTGGGGGATGAGGGCGGAGGAAGCCGGGCCGGAAAAGGCGCGTCCGGTGCCGATGAGGAAGAGGAGCAGAAAAATGGGCCAGACATGGTGCATTCCGGTCCACGCCAGCCGGAAGAGCATGAAACTGCAGACGGCCTGCAGCGAATAGCAGGTGAGGATGACCTGGCGGCGGTCAAAGCGGTCGGCGACATGACCCGCGGGCAGGATGAAGAGCAGGCCGGGCATGAAGAGCACCAGCCCGGTGTAGCCGAGGTCGATGGCCCGATGGGTGATTTCGTAGATTTGCCAGGCTACGCCCAGAGCCTGGGCTTCCGCGCCGATGATGACGATCACGCGGGCGATCTGATAGAGAACAAAATCGCGGGAGAGAAAAGCGGCTGTGGGCCGGGGCATGCCTGGTTCCCTTTATATCCGGAGCATGCCGAGACCGCCAGCGTCCGTTCTGCGCGGATGCAAAGCTGGCACGACGTTCACCGCGTATTCACAGAGCTCCATCTGGAGGCGAAAAATCCGGAATGGGACGCGCGTCGATTGGCCTCACGAAAATCTATGCGACGACATTTTGCAGTAGCATAATATGACGTTTTCCTCCGCATGGTTTTCATGGGAGAAGTGGGAATGCTCTCCACCTTTATGTGCACACTCGTTCACGAAGGTGATTCGCTCCGAATTCTCTCGGTGTGCAAATGCTGTGGCGCGTCGCGAGTGGTTTCGGTGTCGGACGGGAGTCTGGACGAGTGGCAGGAAACGCACCAGTGCGGCGAGGAACGAAAGCCGCCGCAGCCGGAGAGCTTCTCCCCAAAGCGGGCAACCAGGGGATAGCGTTGACCGTTCCAGTGAAGCAACAGGTGTTTCACTCCCGGATGGAAGGGGCGGTACGTCTACTCTGTGGAGAGGTTTTTCGGGCGTCCCCGCAACGCTTGGGTAAAAAGTACCCATTGGTTATGGCCAAGTCGTAAGGGGTTCGGAAGGTAAGTCATTCCGGGAGAAGAAGTTAAACGTTTCGCAAGGAATGGCCTTGCGGATGCAAGAAACCTGCTCGTCGAGGGAGGAGCCCGCGGAACGCGGTGCGTCATCCCGAAGAAGCAGGAACGAAACGGAGCTGACCCATGACGCGCATTTCAGGCTATGCAGCCGCTGCGGCCACCGCAGCCCTGGCCTTGATCCTCACCAGCACGGGTTGCACAACAAAGAACTACGTACGCAGCCAGGCAACGCCGATTATTCAGGGCACGAATGAGCTCGACGACGCCACGGCGACGGATCGCAGAAACCTTCAGGATGTCGATCAGCGCGCTCAGTCGGGCGTCCAGCAGGCGCAGAACTCGGCAAACCAGGCACAGCAGAACGCGCAGAACGCCGGGCAGGCGGCGACCAACGCTCAAAATGCCGGGCAGGACGCGGTGAACCGGGCGGATTCGCTTTCGGGCGTGATCGCCAATCTGGACAACTACCAGCAGGTGGCGGACGTGACGGTGAACTTCGGCTTTAACCGGGCCGAGCTGAGCAAGGCCGACAAGCAGAAGCTGGACGACTTCGGCCAGCAGCTGAATTCGACGAAGAGCTACATCCTCGAAGTGACGGGCGGAGCCGACATCGTGGGCTCGAAGGATTACAACTATCATCTGAGCGATCGGCGCGCGATGGCGGTGGTGCAGTATCTGGCCTCGAAGTACAACATCCCGGCGCACAAGTTTTATCTGGTGGGTCTGGGCAAGGATGTCCAGGTAGCGCCGGAGAACACCGCGGCTGGGCGCGCGAAGAACCGCCGCGTGGAAGTGCAACTGCTGAGCAACTCCGGAGCGCAGGTGAACCAGGCTCCGGCGCAGCCGGGCAACTAAGGTTGAGCGCGGGCGCGCAGAAACCAGCCGCCGGCGCAGCAAGGCAGATGGACCGATCCGGTCGAAACTGACGGATCATTCTCCTCGGGGCGCGTGCAGAGTGCACGCGCCTTTTGCTTTTTGGCGACTATTGCTTCTGCCGGATGTGGGCGGCGCGGACATCATTGGCCGTATAGAGGCGGATGAAGGGCGCTCCCTGGCAGGCGGCCTCCAGTGCGGGGCGGCCGTTCGCCTCCTCTCGCTCAACCATGCAGACGGCCGCGATCACGCTCATGCCGGCTTCGCGAGCCGCTTCAATGGCAGCGATGGTGGAGGCGCCGGTGGTGCAGACGTCGTCGACGATGAGGACCGGAGCGTTCTTCTCGAGGAAGCCTTCGATGCGGCGGCCGGTGCCGTGCTGCTTTTCGGCTTTGCGGACGAGGAATCCGTGGATGAGTGGGGCGCCATTCTCCTGCTGCGCGCGCCAGGCGCTGGCGATGGCGACGGCGGAAACGACGGGATCGGCGCCCATGGTGAGTCCACCAACAGCGGCGGGATGGAGGTTGTGCTCGCGCAGGAGATCGAGGATAGCGAGGCCGGTGAGGCGTCCGCCTTCCGCGTGCAGTGTGGTGGTGCGGCAGTCTATGTAGTAATCGCTCCTGGCGCCGGAAGAAAGGGTGAAGTTACCGAGGCGGAAGGACG
>DATGJK010000002.1:0-10208 GCA_035295245.1 Acidobacteriaceae bacterium | reverse complement strand
CGCGTCGTTCCTCAGCCGCGTTCCGCAACCGCGGCCGGCTCGCGGGTCTCCGCCGCTTTGGACCGCCGCGCGCGCACGGCCGCAGCCAGTTCGCCGAGCAGAGCGTGGGTCTCATCCCATCCGATGCAGGCGTCGGTAATGCTCTGGCCATAGACCAACTCTTTCCCCGGCACTAGCTTCTGGGCGCCCGCGACCAGGTTGCTCTCCAGCATCACGCCCACGATCCGCCGGTCGCCTGCCGCGATCTGCGCCGCCACGTCGCGGCAGACCCCGGGCTGGCGCGCATGATCCTTGCGGCTGTTGGCGTGGCTGCAGTCGATCATCACCCGCGCCGGCAATCCTGCCTTCTCCAGCAACTCGCTGGTCTTCTGCACAGACGCGGCATCGTAGTTCACCGTCTCGCGCCCGCCGCGCAGGATGATATGGCAGTCCGCATTGCCCGAAGTGAACAGGATCGCCGACTGCCCGTGCGCCGAAGTGCCGAGAAACGTGTGCGGATGGTTCGCCGACAGAATGGCTTCAATCGCAATCTGCACATTGCCGGATGTGCCGTTCTTGAATCCGACCGGGCAGGAGAGACCTGACGCCAGCTGCCGATGGCCCTGGCTCTCTGTAGTCCGCGCGCCGATCGCGCCCCAGCTCACCAGTTCTGCCACGTACTGCGGCGAAATCATGTCCAGGAATTCCGTCCCCGCCGGCACGCCCATCTCCGCCAGATCGAGCAGCAGACGCCGCGCCAGGCGCAAGCCGTCGTTGATGCGGAACGACTCGTCGAGATACGGATCGTTGATCAGGCCCTTCCAGCCCAGCGTTGTCCGCGGCTTCTCGAAGTAAACGCGCATCACGATGCGCAGCTCCTGCGAGAACTCCGCCATCGCCTTCTTCAGCAGACGGGCGTAGTCGCGCGCAGCCGCCGGGTCGTGGATCGAGCACGGTCCGGCAACGACCAGCAGCCGCGGGTCCCGGCGGTTCAGGATATCGACGATTTCCTGCCGCGCGTTGAAAACCGTGGCCGACGCCGCCTCGCTGACGGGCAGCTCTTCCTCGAGGAAAACCGGAGGCAGGACGACCTTCGTCGCCCGGATGCGGAGATCATTGGTGCGATAAAACATGGGTCTGTTTCAGTGTAAGCGACTGGGCCCGAATCGCCGCTTGTCTCGGCCTATGATCGAGGTATGAGGTGGCTGGCAGCCATCGTCCTCGCGCTGCATCTTGTATGGATTCTGTGGGTCCTCACAGGCGTTCTCTTCACGCGCGGACGTCCCTGGCTTACCGCCTTCCACCTCGCCTCGCTGGTTTGGGGCATCATCGTCGAGATCGGTCCCTGGCCATGCCCGCTCACCATGGCTGAGGATTGGCTGGAAGCCCGGGCGGGCATGCAAACCTACTCCGGCAGCTTCATCGTCCGCTGCCTGGACAAGATCATCTACCCCAACATTCCGGTACCAGTCATTATCTGGTCCGCCGTTGCGGTCTGCGCAGCGAATCTGGCGATCTACGCCTGGCGGCTCGTCTCGGTCCTGCGCAGACAACACAGGTCCACCCCCGACACCGCCACGAACCACTAGCAACTAGTAACTGCCTTTACGACGGCGCGCTGCCGTTCGTGTGCCGCTCCTTCTTGTGGATGTCGAAGTAGACATCCTGTTCCGCCGACAGGTGCTTTGCCTCGTCCGCAGCGCTCTGTGCCGCCTCCAGCGCCATCTTCTGCGAGAACTCATAGTCCCGGTTCTGCGGCAGCGAATGCAGCAGCGGCGACCATCTGGCGCTGTCCGCCACCAGTTGCTTCAGCGACTTGCGGATATCGGCGTGCGCGGAATCGTACGTATCCAGATTGTCCTGGATTTCGTCGCACAAGTGGACGAACTCGTCGAGCTTGTCGTGGATCTGCGCATTGCGATCGCGCGCATCGGGGTTCGCGATGAGCTGCCGCAGCGCGTCCAGCCGCTGATCGATGAACTTCATGTACAGCTTGATCCGCTCATCGGGGTGAATGGCGTTCTCGCGGATTTGCTGGACCTCATCCGGCGTCAGCGGATCCTTCTGATCCTCCTGAGCGTACAGACGGGGTGCAATTCCCACGACGAGCACAACGGCGAGGAAGCAGGCAATGCGGCGACCCATGACAGCCTCTCCTTCGACCATCTTGGATGCAGCGCGCGCCGGCTTGCAAGCGGCGCTCACGCCAGCCTGCTCTAGCGCGCCCATCAGGCAGAGGCTGAAAAGACCAAAAAAAGGGCCCCTCGAGTGAGGGGCCAATCTGCCTTGGTTCTCTCGTTGTGTGAGAGCCTGGTTGCTGGTTCCTTACTGCTGAGGAGCCGGTGGCTGCGACGCAGCACCCTGAGGGGAGGGCTGCGCGGAAGATGGCTGCGTCGCACCATTCGGCGAACCGCCGTTTCCGGACGGGTTCAAGCCAGCTAAACTGTTTTCCATCAGGCTGATGCGCACCACGCTGCCGGGAGCGGTCGTGCCGTTCTCGTCCACCGCAGCATTGCCCATCGCCACTTCGTGAATTCTCCAAACCGGAATCTGGTGCTCGACCAGGTACCGGGTAACCGACTCAGCAAGCCGCTGCGAGCTCTCGATGCCCACCATGCCGCGCGAGCGCGAGTAACCCTGCACTTCGACCACATAGCCCTTCTGGTTCTGCATCTGCGAGACGATCTGATCGAGCGCGTCCTTCGCCTTCTCGTTCAGCACCGTCTGGCCGGGCCGGAAGCGGATGTCGGTGTTGGTAATCGGGTGATACTGGTCGAGGCCGCTCACGGTCGCGCCCAGCTGGTTGGTCTTGTCGGAAGCGGTCTGCGCCAGCTGCTGCGCCTGCTGTGCCTGCTGGTTCGCCTGCTGCGCCGTCTGGTTCGCCTGGTCGGCGGTGGACTGGGCCGCGCGAATGCCGTTCTGCGCCCGCTGATCCACGTCCTTGATGTCCCGGGCGTTCTTGGCCTGCAGCTCATCCAGCTCGTTCAGCCGGTCTTTCACCGGGTTCATCTCGCGGCTCACCCACTTCTTGCGGGCGAAGGGGTTCATGTGTCCCCAGAAGCCTTCGTGCGGCTTGGTCTCGAGCGGTGCCTGTCCCGTTCCGGTTTCGTTCGTTGTCTGTGGCTGCGGCTGGGGGTTGGTGGTAGCACCCGTCTGTACCTGAGGCTGCTGCTGTTGTGCAACCGCGGGAAGTCCCAGGCTGGCCGCGACCAGCAGCGCCGAAATCGATCCGGGCTTAATCATGTTCTTCATCGCTCTCTGTCTCATGGCTGGCATTCCTTCTGTATGTTTCACTTCGTCTGTTGGACCCTTTGGGAACACACTCCGGAAGCTGCGCAGCATCCTGACGTGGGGACATAGAGCATCTGCCATGCCAAACCTCGGGGAGCGTGGCCAAGGGCGATTAGACGAAGACGTACTGAATTGATGTTGTTGTACTTAGAGGTGTTTTCGCGAAATCAGCGAAGGATCTTGCCAACAGCCGCCGTCCCCGGTCGGCCACAAACCGGGAATTTTTTCCCGCCTCGCCAAAAGCGGGCTATGCACTATTTGCCGGTCACCTGGATGATCCGAATCTCCGGGTAGTTCTGGTTCCAGTCCTGGGGAACGCTGTCGAAGATGAGCCGGAAATCGCGCGTCTGCCCCGGCAGGATGGGCGCGGCGCCGACCGGCTGCAGGTCCACATAAGGCTGCCGGGTACGGACGAGCATCAGCGGCATGGTCGCTTTCTGGGCGATGGGCTCCGTAAAGCCGTGAAAGGCCACCTGAAGCGTAATTCCGGTAACTGTCTCCTGTCCTTTATTAGTGATTTGCCCATCCAGGTAAGTCGTCTGGCCGCCGACCATGCTGCCGGACTGGCTCATTTGCAGGTTGCTGATGGGCAGATTCGCCGCGTACGGATCGGCGGGCGCCAGACCCTTGCCGGCTGTATTCGCGGGCGCCGACCGATGGGTGGCGACCAGAATCACCACAAGCACAAGGACGACGACCGCCCCAGCGACGATCCACGGCACGACCGAACGCCGCTCCCGCTCTCCCGAACCCGGCGGCGAAAACATCCCTGGCTGCGATCCCGATGCGCTCATCGTGCAGATTGTACAACCGCGTGCGGATCACCCATACAGCCGTCAATGGCGTGGGATTCTCCGCGTTCGCTCCCGGGAGTGGCCATGGCCTCGGCAGACGCGCGAGGGTACGATCAGGTGCGCTGTTACAAATCCGGCAGGAATCGATCCCGGAATGATCATCGACTCGCTGATGCAGGATCTTCGCCAGGCGGTCCGCCTGCTGCGGCAGTCCCCCGGCTTTGCTCTGCTGGCCATCGTGTCGCTCGCGCTCGCGATCGGCGCCGATACGGCGCTCTTCTCGGTCGTCAACGGGGTGCTCCTGAATCCGCTGCCGTACCCGCAATCGGGCAGGCTGGTGACGATCTACGAAAAGAACGCCGGACTCGACAAGGCGCCCATCAGCTACCTGAATTTCCTCGACTGGCAGCGCGAGACGCGCACCTTCGCCTCCATGGCCCTCTACCGCCACGAAGACTACACGTTCACCGGACGCGCCGAAGCCGAGCGCGTCAACGGCTTCATGATTTCCGCGAGCTTCTTCTCCACGCTCGGCATCCGACCCATCCTCGGTCGCGACTTCCTTAATGACGACGACCGCCTCGGTGCCGCTCCCGTCGTCCTGCTCGGCGGCGGATTCTGGAAACGCCGCTTTGGCTCCTCACCAGACGTCCTCGGACGATCCATCGAGTTGAACGGCGTCGCATACACGGTAGTCGGTATCGTGCCTGCCGACTTTTCGTTCTATGGAGTGCAGCGCGACGTCTACACACCTGTCGGCCAGTGGACCGATCCTTCGTTCCGCGACCGCCGCGTGGATGAAAGCGCTCATGCCGTGGGTCGCCTGCTGCCGGACGTCACGCTCGCCCAGGCACAGGACGACATGAATGCCATCGCCCGCGACCTGGCCGCTACCTATCCTGTGGCGGACAAGAATGTCGGCATCACGCTCGTGTCGATGAAGCAGGACATCGTCGGCAGCGTGCAGGAAATTCTGGTTGTGCTACTGGCCGCTGTCGGTTTCCTGCTGCTGATCGCCTGTGCGAACGTCGCCGGGCTCTTACTGGCGCGCGCCATGAAGCGCTCGCATGAGTTCGCAGTTCGCGCAGCGCTGGGCGCCAGCCGCAGCCGCATCATCCGCCAGTTGCTCGCCGAAAGCCTGCTGCTTTCCGGCGTCGGGGGCGCGCTCGGCCTGCTGCTGGCGTTCCTCGGAACGCGAGCCGTCATCGGCCTGTTTCCCGCCGCTCTGCCGCGAGCCGGAGAAGTGGGACTGGACGCGCACGTCCTCCTGTTTACGCTGTGCGTTTCTTTGCTTGCCGGAGTGATCTTCGGGTTGGCTCCGGCGTTCCGCGGCGCTCGGGTTTCGCTGCAGCAGGTTCTGCGCGAAGCCGGACGCGGATCCAGCCGCTCCCGCCATCATTTGCAGGGGCTCTTCGTCGCGGCGGAAGTTGGCCTGGCTCTGGTTCTTCTGGTCGGAGCCGGCCTGACCATCCGCAGCCTCGCCGCGCTCTGGCGCGTGAATCCCGGATATACTCCCGACCACGCCATCACCTTCACCATGTCGATCCCGTCGACGCCGAAGACCACATCCGCCGACACGCGCGCCCGGCTCCGCCGCTTCGACGATGCGATGCGTTCCGTGCCCGGCGTCGAAGCCGTCTCCCTGACGCTCGGCTCGCGTCCCATGATCCACGACTCCAGCCTTCCTTTCTGGATCGTGGGACAGCCGAAGCCGGCCAACGACAACGATATGCCGCAGGCGCTCTTCTACCTGGCCGAAGCCGGGTTCCAGAAAGCGATGGGCATTACCCTCGAGCTCGGCCGCTTCATCAGCCCGCAGGATCGCGAAGGCACGCCGATTGTCGTCGATATCGACGACTACTTCGCGCAGGCGTACTTCCCGCACCAGAACCCCATCGGGCATCATATCCACCTCGCCCTCTTCGATCAGGACGCGGAGATCGTCGGAGTTGTCGGACACGTGCGGCAATGGGGACCGGGCAACGATCCCAAGTCTGCCATCGAAGCGCAGTTCTATTACCCCTACATGCAAACACCGGAGAAGCTGATGCCGCTGCTCGCCGATGTCTCCGCCGTCGTGCTGCGGACTGAGGGTGATCCGACCACCGTCATGGATCCCGTGCGCCATGCCGTTGCGGGCGTTGATCCTGGCGCCGTGATCTATAACGTGGAAACGATGCACGAAGTCATGGCCGATACGCTGGCTCCGCGGCGGCTCACCATGATGCTGCTCGGCATCTTTGCCGCCCTGGCGCTCACGCTCTCCTGCGTCGGTCTCTATGGCGTCATCTCGTACGTCGTGGGTGAGCGCACCCGCGAGATCGGCGTGCGCATGGCCCTCGGCGCCCGCCGCGGCGATGTTCTGCGACTCGTGCTTTCGCAAGGCGCGAAGATGGCGCTCGCGGGAGTAGCTGCCGGCACTCTAATGGCGTTTGCCCTGACACGGCTCATCCGCAGTCAGCTCTTCGGCGTCTCTGCGCACGACCCGCTGACCTATTCCGCCGTCGCCGCGCTGCTGGTGCTGGTGGCTCTGGCCGCCTGCTACATCCCGGCCCGAAGAGCCAGCCGCATCGAACCTGTCATTGCCCTGCGCTGCGAATAGCTCTCCTCATTAAACTGTCAGCAGGAGCTGTGCATGCGTTCGTCTCCGCGCGTCTGGTTGCGCATTGTTCTCGTCTGCGTTCTGGTGGCGCTCTTCTGGTACCGCTTTGTTCCACATCGCGCGCATCCGCGCCTCACGCCGCAAATGGATCTCTCCATCACGAACCCGCTGAACCAGCCTGGCGGCGGGCCAGCTCCCGATGACGCCTACGTTATCTATTCCGCGCTATATCAGCAGCCCACGAATGAACCCCTTGTCTTCGGGGAGAACTCGCAGACGGACATCCCACAGGTCGGAAGCAGCTGTCTCAAGCCCTCCACGCAGGAACAGCGTGAGTTGAGCGACGCGTTCAATGCCGCCAATGCGCAGAGCCACGGATGGGAATCGAAATTCTCCATTCCGCAGGGTTACCGCATTCTGCCGCCCATGCAGACCGCCGAGGCGATCGCCTGCATCCGGCAGCACGGTCACGGTCCGGCCAGTTGCTCCGCCTACAAAGGGGTCCTGCACGTGCGCTTTCTCGGCGTCCCCGGCGTCGACAAGGCCGGAACACACGCACTCGTCTCCGTGATCAAAAGCTGCGGCCCCGACTGCGGCAGCGGCGGCATCTTTGAAGTGGAGAAAAGCGGAGACACCTGGAAGCGCTCGCCCCCGAGCAACTTCACAACCGACTGCAGCTGGATGTATTAAGGGGAGCGCTTCGCTATTCCTCGTGCAGCAGGATGAGCGGATCGATGCTCAGCGCCCGCTGCGCCGGAATCCACGTGGCCACCAGGCCGAGGAGACCCATGGTCAGCACCACGCCGGTTAAGACCAGCGGATCGCGCGGCGTCGCCTGATACACAATCGACGCGAGGACGTGGCTCGCGAGCACACCGAGTGCCAGACCCGCCGCCGAGCCAATCGCCAGCAGACGCACGGCACGGCCCAGCGCTGCCCGCAGCACCTCCCTTCGCTGCGCGCCCAGCGCCATGCGGATTCCCAACTCCCGCAGCCTGCGGCTCACTGAATACGCCGCCATCCCGAAGATGCCGGTGATCGACAGCATCGCCCCCATCAGGCCCATGACGCCGAGCGCCAGCGTCGCCATGCGCGCCGGAAACAGGATCGGCTGCAGCAGTTCATTCCAGCTCCGGACTTCCGACGGCAGCCCCAAATCCACTTTCCGAATTTCCGCCCGGATTGCCGCCGCCAGCCAGACCGGATCGCGTTGCGAACGAAGCACCAGCCAGGCCGCGGCCATGGGGCTTTGCGCAAAAGGCACAAAGATCGCCGGCTCGTGCTCCTCCGTAAGCGTGAGATATTTCCCGTCCTCCATGACTCCGGTCACCTGCACGCGCGTGCCGTCCTTCAGCTTGAAATACCTCCCCAGAGCCCCGTTTACTGAACCGAACATCTTCTCCGCAAAACTTACATTCGCAATCGCCACCGCGGGAGCGTCCTTGCCGTCCTGCCAGGTGAAGTCTCGACCCGCCAGCAGCGAAGTGCGCGCCGCCTCCAGATACCCGGGAGAAATCCCATACGCAAAGGGAGACATTGCCGCATGCAGCGGCGTCAGATCCCCGGCATTTTCGCGAAAGATCGGCTGCTGATCCGCTCCCGTGTACACCAGGGGAGGATAGTTGTTCACCAGCCCGACATTCTGCACACCCGGAATCCCTTCCATCGCGTGGATCAGCCGCTTCTGCATTGCGGGTATCTCCGCGCCTGAATACCCGGCCTGCGCCAGGTCGACGCTCACCATCGCGGTGTCGCGCGGCTCAAATCCGAAATCCCCATGCAGCGAGCGCATCAGCCCGCGCACGGCCACGAGAGACGCCGTGACCAGGACGCCGCAAATCGCCACCTGCACCACCAGCAGCGCGTCGCGCAGGCTCACACGCCGGCTCACCCGCAGGCCGGGCCCCGCTTTCACGATCTCATACGGATGCGATCGCAGAATCTGCCGCACCGGCACAAGGGCGAACAGGAATCCGCTGACCAGCGCCAGGGCGAGAGCCACGATGTAGATCTTCGCATCCGGCGTGACGGGAATCTGGATGGGAACCGCGGGAATCGGGTGCCAGGCGCTGATACGCCGCAGCAGGACAACGCTCAGCGCCAGTCCAACGACTCCGCCCGCCAGCGAGACCAGGACCGCTTCTGTGAAGAGCTGCCGCAAAATGCGCTTGCGGCTCGATCCCAGAGCAAGCCGCAGCGCCACTTCCCGCGAGCGGTCCGAAGCGCGCGCAGCGAAGAGGCTGCCGAGATTCGCGCATGCTCCCAGCAGGATCAGCACAGCCAGAAGCATCAGCCCGCCGATAAACGCCTTCACTCCTCCCGCAAAGGCCGTCAGCCCCACACGCCCCAGTACGACAGGCGTCCTTTGGCTAAATTCCTTCGGATACGTCTTCGCCAGATACGCCGCTACATTGCTGCAATCGGATTCCGCCTGCGCCTGCGTGATGCCCGGCTTCAGGTGTCCGAAGCTCTCGAAGACCCCATGCTGATCCGTACGCACATCCTGCACATCGCCGGTGGAAGCAGACAGCGGAGTAACGATGGGAACGAAGAAGTCCGGTGACATGAACATCAGCGTTCCGATGAACCCAGGCGGCGTCACGCCAACGATCGTGAACGGACGCTTGTTGATCTGGACCACGCGCCCCACCACTCCGCGGTCTTCGTGAAAACGCCTGTGCCAGTATGCCCAGGTGAGCACCACGTAGGGAGCACTGTTCTGTCCGCGCTCATCCGACGCGTGAATCACCCGCCCGAGATAGGGCTTGATCCCAAGCACGTCGAAATAATTGCCGGTGACCGAGAAACCATTGGCCGGCGCCGGGTCGTTCCCGGTGTCCAGCGCCACAAAGGCGAAGCTGAATGCCGCCAGATCGACGAAGCTGTG
The DNA here is from genome assembly GCA_035295245.1 of Acidobacteriaceae bacterium. Classification (GTDB taxonomy): domain Bacteria; phylum Acidobacteriota; class Terriglobia; order Terriglobales; family Acidobacteriaceae; genus Palsa-343. The sequence goes on along the minus strand of DATGJK010000002.1, from coordinate 655 downwards.
ATTGCGGTCGCGCAGGTCCTTGTAGTTGGCATACGACTCGAATCCGGGATCCGATCCATTCGGCAACCCGATCAGCGACTCGCCATGCGGCACATTGAGCGGCCGCAGGATCAGCCCGTCCATCAATCCAAACACAATGGCGTTAGCGGCAATGGCCATCGCCAGCGTGACCACAGCAGCTACGACAAATCCCGGCGACTTGCGCAGCACACGAAGCGAATATCGGATATCCGCCAGCAGCGTCTCGAGCCAGGCTCCGCCCAGCGCTTCGTGGCTCTCCTCGCGGAATTTCTCCACACCGCCGAACTCGATGCGCGCCCGCCGCTCGGCTTCCGGCCGGCTCAGCCCCTGCCTTTCCAGATCGTCGGCGCGCAGCGCGATGTGCTCGCGTAACTCCTCGGACACTTCCTCAGCGAGCACATCACGGCGAAAAAATTTGCTGCCAACCGATCGCAACCACGCTGTGATTCGCATCTCCGCCCCCGCTATAGCAACGATCCGCTGCCCTTACACTTCTTCCGGCTGAGCTGCCAGAGCCGCTCCAATCGCCTCTGCCAACCGGTTCCAGCCTTGCGTTTCTTCTTCCAGGCGCTCACGGCCTGCCGCAGTCAGCTCATAGAACTTCGCGCGGCGGTTGTTGTCCGATGTTCCCCAT
>DATGJK010000001.1:0-12344 GCA_035295245.1 Acidobacteriaceae bacterium | reverse complement strand
GGGGGTGAATGCTTTCGAGACGGTCAGAAAATTTCGGAATGTCTGCGCGGGTGAGGCGCCGGAGATGTTTCTCGTCCCTGAGGATTCGGCCCGGCTCGACGATATTCTGCTGCGGCACGAACATATCGTTCGCCTCGGGATATTCGGCCACACGCACATGGACGAGATGCGCATGCTCTCGTCCGTACGATGTCCAGGGGCAAAGCTGGGCGAGCTTTGCGGCATGAACGCAGAACCGATCTTCCTGAAGGTCGTCCCCTCCATCTCTCCAGTCGGCGGCAACAATCCGTCGTTCACCATCGCCGAGGTCGAGCCCCAGGGTACGCTCAGGGACTATTCCGTCATCGTGGCATCGAATCAGACCGGCATCGGAACGACCTGGACGCAGGAATACGACTACGCGGAGACCTATCGTGAGATGGACTTCTCGTTGATTTCGCTCTTCGACCTGATGGCGAACCTCGACAGCGATCCCAAGGCGCAGAAACCTGCGAGTCAGGCCTACATCCAGCATTACTTCAAGGGCAGAGCGTCGGCCGCACTGGCGCCTTTCTGGCCGCAGTACGAGTGTTCCATCGATCATTTGAACCCGCAGGACTACACCCGATGCGTGTGCGACCGACGGAAATGAAGATGTCCTGGTTGGGAGACACGGGACCCTCTTAATGCTGGCTGAACATCTCCATCACGTCTTTGCGCAGCGCCACGCGGCTTGACTCGCGCGTGTAGAACATGTGGCCGCCGGGATACTCGTGCACGCTGACGCGTCCCGGATCGCCCATCACCGGCATTTGGTTCACAGTGAGAATCGAGCCCATAAACGGGCACGAAAGATCGTTCCAGCCGTGCACAATCATCACTCTCAGTTTGGGGTCGGCGCTGACCGCCTCGCGGAGCTGCGTCACTGAGCCTGAGCGCAGGTCCTGGTCGCGGTTCCAGCTGCGCGCCACGTCATAGGAAAGGGCGTTGTAGCGCGCATCCACCTTCCATCCCACCGTGTGCGTGATGAAATTGACCATCGCCGTCGTGGTCGGCGCAATGATGCTGGCCAGAATTGGATCGTTTGATTTTTGCTCAGGCGAGTACGGGAAAGGATCGAACGCCGTCACATTGGAGTCGTAGATGGATCCGAGTTTTCCCTGTTCGCGGTGGGCCTCGCGGAGATATGCGCCCGTTTCCAGCCGTCCGCCGGAGAACTTTACGAACTCCGGATCGAGGCCTGTCATATCCGTGACCTTTTTGATCATCGCGTCTGTAGCGGCCTGATCGGCGCGGCCGTGCACCAGCGTCGCCAGGTAGTCGCCGAGCGTGTAGTCGATCACGCCCTTCATCGCCTCCGGTGTCAGCTTGCCCTGGCGCTCCAGATTGGCCGCCGTGATCGAAGGCAGCGTGACCAGCCATGGCAGCGGCGACAAGTCGCCATCCTGCTCGATGGTTGGGTTCAAATAGGGCGAAACGAGCACGACGCCGTTCATCGCCACGCCCAGCTGCGACTGCAGATAATATGTGATCCGCGGTCCGCGAAATCCTCCGTAGCTCTCGCCGGTGAGATATTTGCGCGACTCGAGGCGGTCGTTTTTCACCAGCCAGTCATAAATCGCCCGGGACAGATACTCGATGTCCGGCTCGGTGGTGTAGAACAGCTTCCGTGTTTCCTCCGCATTCACCAGCGAACGGCTGAACCCGGTGCCGATGGGGTCCAGGAAAACCAGGTCGGTGAAGTCGAGCCAGGTGCCAGGATTGTCGGTGAGCGTGGTCGGATCCGAGGGGCTGTCGCCCTCGTTGCCGATGCCGTTCAGGTGCTTCGGGCCGATGGCTCCAAAGTTCAGATAGACCGAGGAAGCGCCCGGGCCGCCATTCAGCGCAAAAGTAACGGGCCGGTTCGCGCCCGCCACCGTGTAGGCCGTGTACACCAGTTCACCCGCCGTTTTGCCATCGCCGTCGCGGACCGGCAGGGTGCCCACGGTGACCGTGTAATTCAGCTTCTTGCCGTCAATCGTGATGCTTTGCTCGGTGTGCGCGTCGGGCGGCAGCGGAGGCAGCTTATTCGCATCCTCTTTTTGCGAGGTTGGCGCGGGAGGCTTTTCGGCCGCACCAGCCGCCGGAGCGGTCTGGTTGTGGTGAGAGGAATCGTTGTCGTTCTGTGCTGCTGCAGAAGAGACGGCGAGTGCGAGACAAGCCCCGAGCGCCAGGGCAGAGAAGAGGCGAATTTCAGAAACTTTCATCGTTACGACAATATATATTGCAGCCAGCAATTTCTAAGCACGGCCCGTCACACAATCGTAGAATTCCCGGGTGAATGGCGCCGTTGCATGGTAGAGTGCAGCGGAGGAGGAGCCCACGTGACTCTTCGGGACTTCATCGGCAAGCAATTCATCTCGGTCATCCAGTGGAACGAGCCGGAGGACGGCATCCTCGCCTGGCGGTATCCCATGCGCGATATGGAGATCGAGAATGGCGGGCAGCTCACGGTGCGCGACTCGCAGATGGCCGCCTTCGTCAATGAGGGCCGCATTGCCGACATCTTTGGTCCCGGCATGCACACGCTGAGCACGCGCAACCTGCCGGTCCTGACGGATATCATGAACTGGACCAAGGACTTCAAGTCGCCGTTCAAGTCTGACGTCTATTTCTTCTCGACACGGTTACAAATCGACCAGAAGTGGGGCACAGCTACGCCCATCACCTTCCGGGAGAAGGAATTTGGCGCGGTCACGCTGCGCGGCTACGGCATCTATTCCTACCGCATCGCCGACCCGAAAAAGTTCTTCCTCCAGATCAGCGGCACGCGCGAAATCTACTACGCAAGCGACCTCGAAGGTCAGCTGCGCGAGACGATCGTCGCGCGCATGACGGATATCTTCGCCACGAGCGCGGTCTCGTTCCTCGACATGGCCGCGAATCAGGCTGTATTCGCCGACAAGATCGCCGATGCCATGAAGCCCATGTTCGCCAATCTGGGGCTTGAGCTGAACCAGTTCGCGGTGGAAAATATCTCGCTGCCGGAGGACCTGCAAAAGATCATGGATCAGCGCATCGGCGTCAGCATGGCCGGCGACCTGAACCGCTTTACGCAGCTGGAAGCCGCGGAATCGCTGCCGCTGGCTGCCAGCAACACGGGAGGAGCCGCCGACGCCGGCGTCGGGCTTGGCGCGGGCATGGTCATGGCACAGACCATGATGGCGGGGATGAAGCCCGCCACGTCCGCCGCAACGGTTGCTGCACCACCGGCAGCCACGCCGGGCTCCAAGTTTTGCACCAGTTGCGGCCAGCAGATTCCGCGCGCCGCGAAGTTCTGCCCAGAGTGTGGACAGGGCCAATGAACTGTCCAGCATGCGGAGCGCCCATGAAGCTGGGGAGCGGAGAAGATTCGCTCACCTGTCCGTATTGCCACAGCGTTTATTTCCCCGAGAAGAACGACGACGGGGTGCGCGTGCTGGGCGATTCGCCGGACGAGAACTGCCCGATTTGCTCGATTGTCCTGAAGGAAGCGTCTCTCGATACGGTCCGTCTGCGCTACTGCACTCGTTGCCACGGGATGCTGATCCCAATGGATTCTTTCGCCGCGCTGGTGGATGCGGTGCGCGCGGGCGGCGAGGGTGCGGTGGTTACTGCGAAGCCTGATCCCGACGAAATGACGAGGAAGCTGAGCTGCCCCCATTGCCATCGGCCCATGGACTTGCACTTCTACGCCGGCCCCGGACACGTGGTGATCGCCGACTGCGAACGCTGCAACCTGAACTGGCTGGATCACGGCAAACTGCAGCGCATCGCCCACAGCGCGGATGCATTTCGCGACGCGTGATGGTATGAATTCACGATCTCCGAGCAAACGGCGCGGCCCTCACACCGCGAGGAAGGTAATCGTCGAAGTTGCGATCAGCGCCGACGGCTACATCGCTCGTCCCGATGGAGATGTTGGCTGGCTGGAGAGTCCGCGGCTGAAGGGTGACTACGGACTGGGCGCTTTCGTGAAGACCGTCGATACGATTCTCCTGGGACGAAAGACTTACGCCAAGGGAGTCGAGATGGGCATGAAGGCAGGCGGATTCGGACAGAAGATGAGGAATTACGTGTTCTCCCGCAAACGGCAGGGAACCCTTTTGGACGGGTTCGAGTGGGTGAAGGAACCAATCCGGGCCTTCGCACAGCATCTGCGCGCGCAGCCGGGCAAGAACATCTGGATGATGGGAGGAAGCGAAATCATCGCTTCATTTCTCGACGAAGCAGAAATCGACGAGTTCAGCCTGCACGTGATTCCGGTATTCATTGGCGAGGGCATACCCCTCATCCAGCCTCGGCACCGGTCCATTCCGCTCGAACTGCTTTCGACGAAGAAGTTTTCGGACGGGGTTGTGCATCTCCGGTATCGCGTGACAAGAGGTCGCGGATCACGTAAGGCAAAGTGAACTCATAATCAGCGACGGGCCATTTGCGGGGTCTCACGGCAGCGCGAACGCGATATAGCTCCCGCCCGTTGGACCCTTCGGATCGCGTCCGCCGCTCGCCGCAATGACGACGTACTGCTTGCCATCGACCTCATAGGTCGCTGGGGTCGCGATTCCGGCAAAGGGCAGCGTCGTCTCCCACAGCAACTGGCCCGTGCTCGCGTCGAAGGCTCGGAATTTGCGGTCGTAGACTGTCGCTCCGATGAAGAGAATGCCCCCCGCCGTGACGATGGGCCCGCCATAGTTCTCCGAACCAGTGTTCTTCATTCCCTGCGCTGCCAGCGTGGGATACTCTCCCAGCGGAATCTGCCACAGATATTTGCCCGTGTTCAGATCGATGGCGCTCAACGTGCCCCATGGCGGGGCGATCGCGGGATATCCGTCCGGATCGAGAAACTTGCGATAGCCAGTGAAGCTGTAGCCGAGGCCCGGTCCGCCCGGGGTCATGTCGGGACTGTGCTCGCTCGTTTGCGCGACTCCGGTGCGAAGATAGTCGAGCAGCGGCCCCAGCTTCGACGCGTCAATGTTCGGCAGTCCGGGCATGCGTCCGCGCCCATGATTCACAATTGCGGCAATCTGGTCGTTCGTCATGCGGTCCGTTATGCCAATGAGCGATGGGAAGGCCGGGGGTGATCCGGCGCGATTCGCACCATGGCAGATGGCACACTGCGCGTTGTAGAGCGCCGCACCGGGTGTGGCATGGGCCTGCGTTTTCTCCAGGCCGCCGGTCCAGGCCATCTCGTTCGCGTTCACGTAGAGGACGCCGGTCTTCGGATCGACGGCGGGCCCTCCCCACTCCGCGCCGCCATCAAAACCAGGAAAGACCACCGTCTGCCGGCCGACCGTAAAGGGCAGAAACTGCCCCTGGCTGCGGAAGGTCCTGAAGGTCTGCACCGCCCAGGCATGCGCCTCCGGTGTGCGCGCCGTCAGCATGTCTTCGGTGAGCCGCTGCCGCTGAAAGGGAGCAGGCGCCGTCGGCATGGGCTGAGTCGGAGACGTCTTCTCGCCCGGCACATCGCTCGCAGGATACGGATGTTCTTCGATCGGGAAGAGCGGCGCGCCTGTGGCCCGGTCGAAGACATAGACCACGCCCTGCTTCGTCGTTTGTGCGATCGCGTCGACGCGTTTCCCGTTTTGCGTGATGGTCAGCAGCGCCGGAGGGGCAGGGAAGTCACGATCCCAAATGTCGTGATGCACGCCCTGGAAGTGCCACAGCCGTTTTCCGGTGTTCGCGTCCAGCGCCAGCAGTGAGTCGGCGAAGAGGTCGTTGCCGATGCGGTCGCCGCCGTAGAAGTCGAATACAGGCGAGCCTGTCGGCACGTAGACGATTCCACGCATCTCGTCGAGCGACATGCCCGCCCAGTTATTGGCTGCGCCTGCCGTTTTCCAGGCATCCGGCGGCCAGGTTTCGTAGCCTAACTCGCCCGGTCGGGGAATCGTGTGAAAGGTCCAGCGCAGGGCGCCCGTTCGCACATCGTAGGCACGGATGTCCCCCGGCGGCGAGGGCTCGGTTTCTGGATTACGGCCGCCGACGATGATCAGATCGCGGTAAAGCACGCCTGGCGAGGTCAGGGCGATGGATTGCTTCTCGTAGCCTTCCTCATCGCGGAGGCCCTTGCGCAGATCGATGCGTCCCTGCTCGCCGAATGCCGGGATCGGTCGGCCCGTCAGCGGATCCAACGCATACAGGTAATTCACGATTCCCGCAAAGAGCCGCGCCTCTTTGCCGTCGCTCCAGTAACTGAGACCGCGGCAGGGTTGCCGGTCCGGCACGCCGGAGTCGAAGACCCAAAGCTGCTTGCCTGTCGCCGCATCCAGCGCGAAGACCTGGCCCGCCGGCGTGTAGGCATAGAGCGTTCGGCCGACGATCAGGGGATTGGTCTGAATGTCGCCCGTGCTGCCCGTGTCGTAGCGCCAGACCTTCTGCAGGTGCGCTACGTTGCCGCGGTTGATCTGGGTCAGCGGCGAGTAGTGGTCGCCATCGACTCCGCCGTTGTAGGCGGACCAGCCGGTGTCCTGCGAATGGGCGGAAGCGGCGAGGAGAAGAACAGCGGCGAGAGCGAGGCGTCCGTGAGGGCTCAATCCGGGATCCTGGGTTGGAGTCGGAATTAGTGTAATGCCCGGAAAAAGAAATGGGCCGCCGGAGCGGCCCATGTTGTGGAATGATCCGTGGGATCAGAAGACGAACTTCGCCCAGAACCGCAGCTCACGCTCGTCGTCGAACCGTGCTGCGTTCTTGTTCATGAACGGATCACCCGGCCCCGGGGTTGCATACAGCAGATCCGTATTCAGGATACCGACGTTGTTGTGATTGAAGACATTCTGCGCCTCGGCGCGGAGCTGAAGGACAGCGTCCTCCATCCGGTGAATGTGCAGCCCGAATCCCTTCTGAAGCGCCCAGTTCTCGTTCCAGTAGCCTGGGTTCTGGAAGCTATTGCGGCCGATTTCCTTCGCCATGTCAGCGGAGGTGTAGGGGTACGGAACGACCCAGTGGGCGTCAGAGGGGCTCAGCTGATTGCAGTCGCCGTTTACATCGTTCGCGCCGTAATCGAAGTAAACGCCCGGGGTGCAGCCGATCGCGGCCCCATCCATAGCGATGCTCTCGAATCCGGCCTTCGGATTGCCGAGCAGCGGGCGGTCGTTGGCGCCGCTGCCATCGCCATTGAAGTCGGCGCCGGACAGGTCGAAGCTGTTGTACTCGCCGCTCTGCCAGAAGCTTTCTCCGGAGAACTGCCAGTGGCGTGTGAGCACGTCTACGACTTCGTTCAGCCCGCCGTTGTCCAGCGAGTGAACGTTGGGAACCTGCCAGACGTACGTAAGCGCCGCGTAGTGGCGATGATCGTAGACCGACGGTCCCCAATCACGCTTGCGCATGCCGGGAGCGAGGTTCGACGAGTACGACGTATCCTGGCCGGTGAAGGAGAAGACCTCGGAGCCGTCATCCAGCGCCTTGCTGTAGTCATAACTGCCCTGGATGAAGAGTCCATGGGTGAAATTGTGAAGAATGCCGATCTGCAGGCCGTTGTATTCCGAATCGGCGAAGTTGCCGCGCGCGACGATCGCGCCGCGATTCGGATTGAGGCGTTTCCCGGTCGCCGGATCGAAGTAGTTGTACTGCTGGTTGGCGAAGAGCTTCCCGCCACGGTCTCCGACGTAATTGACCGTCAGTTTGACCTGCCCGGGCAGCTCGCGCTCAACCCCGAAGTTCCACTCGTAGGTCAGTGGGTTAACCAGATTATTAACGGTCAACTGGACAGTGCTGAACGGGCTGATGGTCGCAGACGGCTTCATGCCAGGAATGATGGATGTGGCATTCGGCGCGCCGCGTCCCGTCGTTACCTCAACCAGAGGAAGCTGGGTGTTGGGAGCGCTGGCCAGCGAGTTGTCCGGAATGTTGGTGAAGAGGACATCGTAGAAGATGCCGAAGGCTGCGTGGTAGACAGACTTTCCGTCGGCCAGGAAGCCACCGTTGTGGGGGCTGTATGCAAAGCCCACACGGGGACCGAAGTTGTTCCTGTCTTCGTCGACCTTGTAGTGCGTCGTAATGGGATCTGTGAGGACCGTCGTCGGGTTGATGGCCGGATACGGCATGGCGTTTTCGGGATCGGTCTGGAACTCCCAGCGAAGACCAACGTTGGCCGTGAAATCCGGCGTCAGCTTAATGTCATCCTGGGCGAAAAAGGCCATTTGCCACTGGTGGGAGTCGAGGCGGTTGCTGCCGAAGTTCTTCTCGGCTATTCCGGAGGTGCCGAGATAGTTGTCGAGGAAGTTGTTGAGCCCCGAGTACCCGCTGCTCTTCGAGAAGGAGAGCGAGCCGAAGTTGTTGAAGGGCACGAAGTCGCGCACCAGCACGCGCGAAGCGTCAGCGCCGACTCTGAGCGTGTGGCGGCCGAATGTCTTCGAGACGGTGTCCTGGAACTGATAGAAGTCGTGACCGCGGCCCTGCGGCAACGAGGTGGATTGCGGCCCGAGCAGTGGCAGGCCCGTTCCGGCAATGGACGTGATGACGGGTGAGGTGTAGAGCGGGTTGGCCACGGTGGCCGGCAGAGGCGCAAATACGAAGTTGATGCGCGTCACGGAGACGCGGAATTCATTGATCATCGTTGGCGAAAAGATATGCGTGTACTCGCCGCCGCCCTGCTCTGCGGGGCCTCCCTGGTAGGAGTCGAAGCCAGGGAGCTGCGAACCGAAGTTGAACCAGTCGGGAGAGAGAACGTTGTAATCGTGGAGGAAGCGGCCGGAGAGGTGATCTTTGGTCGTTGCCTGGTAATCCACCCTGGTGGTCCATTGTGTGTCGGTGTTCTGCTGGGCCTGGCTGGGTCGGTGATAGCGAGCGAAGGCAATGATGCACGAGGGGGTGCATCCCGGCTCGTTGATGACAGTCGCATTCGTGACTGCTCCGCCGAGCGGAGTGTACTGGCTCAGCGAACCGATGTATTTGAGCAGCAGGTTCGCGTTGGGATTGTTCATGCCCTGCAGGAGCTCGTAGCTCGCCGGGTTAGGCAGGCTAATAACATTCGGCGTGGCCTTGCCGTAAAACCGAGACCACTGAGCAGCGCCGAAAGCCCAGAGCCGGTCGCGCAGGAGGGGAGCGCCGATGGTAAAGCCGTACTGATGCTGGTCGAAACGGGTCTTTGATGCACCAGGACCCCGGCTCTGGCCATCAATGGCATTGAGGCCGGATCCGGAATAGAGATCCCAGGCGCTGCCATGCGGAGTGTTGGTCCCGCTCTTAGTGACCATGTTCACGACTGCGCCACCGGCGCGGCCAAATTCCGCGGAGTAGGAGTTGGTTAGAACCGTCACGGACGAATACATGTCCGGGATATTGGCCTGGAGAGCCTGCCCGGCAATGGAGTTGTCGTTGTCGTCCTGGCCATCGATCAGATAGTTGTTGGCACGCGGACGGGTACCGTTCACCGAGATATCGATGCCGTTGCTCAGGCCGCCGTTATTCACCATCTGGACGCCGGGAACCGTTTCGGCCAGCTCCACCGGGTTCAGCGACATGACGGGCAGAGTGGACAGCTCAGAGCCGCTGATCGTGGAGGCGAGCTGCCCGGTATCGGTATCCAGATTGGCGGCATTGGCAGCCTGTACCTGAACTTCCGAAGTGAGCCTGCCCACTTCGAGATTAATGTCCTGCGACGTGATGATCGAAGGCTGGACCGCAAGATGGGCAATCTCTTTGGGACCGAAACCCTGGGCCGAGGCCTTGACGGTGTAAGGGCCGGGCTGCACCGCGTCGGCGCGATAGGCTCCCTCGCCATTGGTTACGACTACGCGGGATACCTGGGTCGCCTCATTCGTCAGCTTGACGGTGGCGCCGGCGATCACGGCGCCGCTGGGATCGCGTACCGTTCCGCTGATGGTGCCAAGGCTCGTTTGCGCCAGCGCAGGCCGGGCGGCCAGCAGGGCCAACACTGGAAACAGGAGAACAATCAGGGAAGCGAATGGCCACAACTTGCAGGTGAACTTCATAACCCTCCGAAAGGTGCAGCGGCTGCTGGTCGAATCAGCAGGCAGGACTTGTTGTAAATGTTGTTGGGGCAGCAGATGCCGGTCTGTATCCGCCGTCACAGGATGCGTCGGTGCAGACCTCAGGCGCGGCACACACGGAGCAGCCCGCGATAACCAAAGCTGAAATCAGCATGGAATGTCTGGAGGAGTGCACGTCGACGGCCAGTTTCGGATCTGGGTGGCAGCGGATTGCGGTTATTGGCGAGTCAGTAAAACGAAGGTACTGTTACTAAGCTCAAAACGCCGCTTTTAAATAGTGAAACATCATCCCGTTGACGTCCCTTGCCCTGTGCTGGCGGTCGTCAGAGCGATCGAATCGGACTGAACCAGCGCAAAACGCTATGAATCCCCGTACTAAATCGCTTTGGTTATACAGGAAACTGGAACCTTGTTTGCTTTCCGGCAGCCGCGCAGGGCTGCCCGATCGCGAGAAGAGATGTTAACGGGCGAGTAATGGTCGCCAGCAGCGCGTTCAACGGCAAACGATGAGGACCCCTCTGGAGATTTGAGAGGGGCGGAGGATCGCCGGTTCAGATCCCGAGCTTCTTGACTTCCTCGTTGTAGTACTTGCGGTAGAGGATGTCCCACTCCTGGCTGCCTTCGGGAATGATGCGGCGCTGCGATTCGATCTTCTGCCGGGCGGCCTGATCGATGCGCAACTCCTCCAGCAGCAGGTGCTCCAGAGCCTTGCGTGCCTCCTGGCGGATGGTGTTGCGATCCTCCAGAAAATCGCACTCCGGCGTTTCGGCCAGCGTATCGGCAACGACGTGGGCCAGTTTGTTCAGCTTGTCGCGCGAAATTCTCACAGCACCGCCTTATATTTGCGCGCCAGTTCGGTCTTCACCTTCTTGAACATTTCGGAATAGCTCGCGCCGGACCGTCGCATCTCCTCCTGGTAGGCGTCCAGGATGACGCGGACCTCCTCGTTGATGCGGTCCTCGAGGGAAAGTTCTTCGAGCAGGCCGTTGTAGACGCGCTCCTGCACGACGGCGGGCTTCGCAGTCTGAATCATTTTGGCGTCGATGAGGTGCTTTACGGTGTGGCGCGCCAGGTAGCCAACGTACTCACGGGAAAAAATCATCGGAACTCATTCGGAATATAGCACATGGAAGAGGGCGCTCAGGCGTGGTTGGGTCAGGTTGCAGTGGATCGGCCTCTCCTGCCTGCGCTACTGCTCACTGCTGGTCAGGTTCTCAACCAATTTTCGATATCCAGATCGTGAACCCTGCTGAATTCCCGTACGTTATCCGTGACCAGGACGCAGCCGAGGCTCAAGGCGTGGGCTGCGATGAGCATGTCATTTCCACCGATGGGCCTGCCTCTCCTCTCGAGTTGCACTCGCAGTTTCGCATATTCCCGGTCTGTGCCGGATGCAAGCGGCAGGACTTCAATCCAATCCAGGATCTCCTCAACTCTGCGGGCGAGGACGCTCGAGTTCCTCTTCAGAGCGCCGAAACGCATCTCGGCCGCCACAACAATGCTGGTATACAGATTTCGCCGCTGCTGTGGCGACATAGCACCGATTCTTTTGCCCACCCGGCCTGTCGGATTGTTGAGGAGATCAGAGAGGATATTCGTGTCGAGCAGGTAGCTGGGCATCAGAGATCAACCGGATCGGCGGGAAGATCCTCAAGGGAGGGCATCTGTTCCCCAGGCGGAAGCGGTTCCCACCCGGCGATGATTTCGAGAATGTCTCTGCGGTACACCGGCTCCAGGATCAGCCTTCCTGTCGTCCCATCGCGACGGAGCAAAGCCTCATCGCCCGGGAGTTCAAAATCGCGCGGGATCCTAACGGCCTGATTTCTGCCGTTGCGGAAGAGATGGACGCGCCGTGCTGTTTCGCGGGACTTCACAAAATCAGTCTAGCATATGCTGAGGCATATGCTAGACATTTCTCTTCCCCTCGCGAATGCGTCGGATTTCCTCCATGCGCTGCGCCAGCAGTTTTTCGCGGCCTTCCTGCGTGGGGTGATACCAGCGCCTTTCGCTGAGCGACTCCGGCAGGCAATCCATGTCCGCAACGCGGCCCTCGACGTCATGCGCATATTGGTAGCCCTTGCCGTAGTCCAGCTGCTTCATCAATTTCGTCGGCGCGTTCCGGAGATGCAGCGGCACCGGCTCCTGGCGGGTCGCCTCGATGTCTTCCAGTACTGCGCCGTAGGCGGTGTAAAGCGCGTTTGACTTCGGTGCGAGCGCCAGATATACGGCTGCCTCGGCCAACGCGAGATCTCCCTCCGGCGAGCCCAGAAAGTCGACCGTCTCCTTCGCGGAGAGCGCCAGGTGCAGCGCCTCCGGAGAGGCGAGACCCACGTCCTCTACGGCCATCCGCACCAGCCGCCGCGCCACATAGAGCGGGTCCTCGCCGGCCTGCAGCAT